>CAJOOX010000040.1 GCA_905236195.1 uncultured Bacteroidales bacterium | reverse complement strand
GTGCGAGAAAGAGAAGATTCTTTTTCATCGTTTACTGTTTTATATTTAATTATTTTATATTTCTGATTGGAGCTACCTTATTTTATATTTTAATTATTTTATAATTTAGATTGGAGTTTTACAAAGGAGGCGGTCTCTAATGCCAGTAACTTTAATCTAAAATAAGTAAATAAAGAAATATAAAATTTTTCTCACTTATCGGTTACGAGGTGACCCAGTGTATTCTCGAGGGTAGCCCGTGAGGAGAGAAAATCAAAGATGGACTGTGCGTAGGAGAGACGGGCGATGAGGAGGTTCGATTCGGAAGAATTGAGTTCCAGCATTGTGCCTGAACCTACGTCGTAGCGCTTTTTGGCAATTTCGAAAGCGCGCTGGGCAGAATAGACATTCTCCTTGGTGGAGACAAACTGTTCGGCAGCGGTCTCAATGTTGTTGAGAGACGACGTGATGGAAGTCTCGAGCTGACGCACCAGATTCTCGCGCTGGATGTCCATGTTGGCCAGCTGGAGTTTGTTCTGACGGGTCTTCATATACTTGGCACCGCCGTCGAAGAGCGTCCAAGAAAGGCTGAGAGCCACAGTAGCACCGCCGAAGTAGGACTGGTCGAAGGGATTGAACGTCTTGCCCATGGCCTGATAGCCTGCCTGGAAGGAAAGCGCCAGTGTGGGCAGGTAGCCCAATTTGTTGATGGTCTCGGAAATACGAAGCTGACGCTCCTGGATATCGAGCTGGCGAAGAGCCGTGTTGTCGGTAAGGGAAGTGTCGGCCTTGAGTTTCATCAGATCGGAGAAGAGGGACTCCTCGTAGTCGGCCAGCCGGCCTTCGAAACGGACGGGCGTATTGACATCGATACCGATGAGCACCTTGAGCTGCATTTCAGCCAGGGAAATCGCGTTTTTGGCCGAAAGGACCTGGGGCTTGATGGTAGCCAGCTGGACGTCGGCCGTCAGCTTGTCATACTCGGAAACGGAGCCCTGCTCGAACTTGTTTCTGGTCTGGGTTGCATTTTCCTGTGAAGTTGTCTGCGAAGCAAGCAGCGACTCGTAGCTCTCACGGGCCAGCATGAGGGAATAGAACGCATTCTTGATCTGGGTAATGGCCTCAACCTTGGAAGCACGCGCGGCTTCGAGCGAGAGCTGTACCTGTTCCTCGTTGAGGGCGATGGTTTTCCACAACTGGGGAGCCACCAGGGGAAGAGAAACCGTACCGTTGAGTGCCCATGTATATTTCTGGCCCATCGAAATAGGCTCGGGAGCAAAGTCGAGTTTCACCTTCTGGAGCACAACGGCATCGGAAAAGGTTCCGGCGGCTGTGAGTTTGGGAAACAGCCCCGTGATGGTCTCCTTCTTGGCGTACTTCTGAATTTCAATCTGCTGGTCGGCAATACGCACCGAAGCGTTTTCGGAGAGCGCAATCTGGAGAGCCTGGTCCAGCGTCATGCTGACGGAATCGGTCTGTTGAGCCCGCACGGGCGAAACGACCAGAAATGTCATCAGCGAGAATAACGTAATGAACGTTTTTTTGAACATAAAAACTATAATATTTTAAATGATTATTCCGAAAAAAGTCTGCAAATATAGGGATAAATGGCCAAATACACCTATTTATTGAAGTTAATTTCAATTTATGTTGAATATTTATCAACGAAAGTGGATTAAAGAGGTAACTTTTAAGATTTTTTAGGATTCCAATTCAAATAAAAACTCTATCTTTGCAGCATGAAACAGAGATCAGCAATTTTGGACTTTCTGCAGCGCCATGCCTCGACAGCCAGCTGGCTTGGCATCTACATCATGTTCGCCCTCGACAGCATGCGCCACCTGGGGTTCCTGGACGGTTTACTGATGGCAGTAGTCTCCATCCTCCCTCTCCGCATCCTGCACCTGATTATGAAGTCCTGGCTGGTGCCGCGTTATCTGCGCCGCCAGCCGCTGGTATTCGGCCTGCTGAGCATTATCCTGATGGCCCTTCTGCTGAGGGGAGCCATCATTCTGGAAGTCTGGTTTCTGGAATGGAGAGAATTGCCGATGCCCGGATCCGAAAGGGGCGATACTCCGTGGGCCTACATGCATGTGAAATACGGTACGCTTCTGCTGTTGACAGCTGCCCAGGTGAGCATCTCCTTCCTGCTGACCGAACGGGAAGCCCTTACGCAGGAACTGAAAGACAGCCGAACCGAGATGCAGCTGAAATATCTGCACATGCAGATTAATCCGCACTTTCTGTTCAATGCCCTCAACAACGTCTATGCCCTCACGGTGCTGAAGGACGAAAAAGCGCCGGATACCGTTTTGAAACTCTCGGAAATGATGCGTTACGTGATTGATGACAGTTCAAAAACCAGCATTCCCCTCCAAAAAGAGCTGACTTACATCCGCGACTATATAGATTTCAACCTAATGAGGCTGGAAGAGAAGGTGGATATCACTTTCGACTGCGAAATTGAAAACATGGATTTTCCCATCGCTCCCATGCTGCTGCAACCTGTGGTTGAGAACTGTTTCAAACATGCTCACCTGGGAGAATGTCCCGACGGATGGATAAAAATCAATCTCCGCCAGACAGGCCGAAGCCTCGAAATGAGTGCCATCAATACATTTGACCCCAAACTGAGAAAAGAACACAATGACAAAGAGCGTTCGGGCGTGGGGATGCAAAACGTTGAAGAACGTATCCGCCTGTATTACGGAGACAAAGGTTATATCGTGGGCAAAGACAGCAAGAATAATAAAGGTGAATTTATTTACGATGTAAAACTGGAACTCAATGAAATATAATGTATTGATTGTAGATGATGAAGCACTGGCCCGAAAACTGCTGAGTGCCTACGTTGAGAAAGATGAAAGACTCGCTCTGGTCGGCATGTGTGCTACCGCCTCGGAGGCATTTGCTGCCATACGGAATAACCACGTGGACATCCTGTTGCTGGACATCCATCTGCCTGACACCAACGGACTGGATCTGGCACGAACCTGCAAAAACATTCCCGTGATTATCTTCACTACGGCTTACTCGGAGCATGCGCTGGAGAGTTATTCTCTCGATGCCACCGACTACCTTTTGAAACCCATCTCGCCAGAAAGATTCAAAACAGCCATCGAGAAAGGTATCCGGAGATTCAGTCAGGAGACGGCTACCGTCCCCGCAGCGGAACCCGTCGCCGAGCCCGTAGAATTTGAGGACTATATGATGGTAAAAGCCGATTACAAACTGAATCGCATCAATTTCAACGAACTGAAGTACATCGAAGGACAACATGAATATGTAACCTTCCATCTCAAAGAACGGAAGATTACGGCATTATATTCCCTGAAAAAACTGGAAGAGCAATTGCCCGAGAAGAATTTTATGAGGGTCCACAAAAGCTATATCGTCAATCTCAACTATGTGACGCAGAGCGACACAAGCAACGTCCTGCTGGACGATATTTCCATCCCCATCGGCGGCAGCTACAAAGACATTGTCAAGTCAAGACTGAAGTAAGCGCCCGGCGCCAGTCCGTACGGGGTTGGGGATTGAAGGTATGAATACCACATGATCCGGCCACCTGACAGTTCTGGAGCGCATCGTCGATAAAAAGCGTACGCCCGGGCTGATAGCCTGACACTTCCAACACCTTCTTAAATATAGCAGCATCCGGCTTGGCCAAATGCATTTCATAGCTCAGCCAGATGTTCTCGAACAGTTCCTCAGGCGGGTACCCGGCATCCACGAAGAAGTGCCGGCAATAGTCCCAATGGATAGAGTTTGTATTACTGAGCGCGGAGACATGATAGCCTTCGCGCTTCAAATTGGCGATTTCCTGAAGGCGATAAGCCGGAAGGGCTTCAGCCATCGAAACCCATGCCTCCCTGATTCGGGCATCGGTGATTGCGTCAGTGTCCTTTCCTCCCTCCCCGATGAGAGCCCTCAGGCTGTCATAGAACTCCTGTTCGGTAATCAACCCACGTTCAAACCTGTCGAGAATCCCTTTCTGGTGAGCCGTACCGAGGAGGTGGTCAATCCCGTTGAACCCCAAGGCATGAAACATCTGTTTGCAGCGACTGACGGCCAAGTCCAGAAGTACACCGCCGAAGTCGAAGATGAGATTATCATACTTTTTCATCCCAGAGAAGAATTTTCGATGCGGGAGGCATTCTCGGCGACAATCAGATGGTCGATCATATCCTGGATTTGTCCGTCCATAAAGGCCTGCAGACTGTAAATGGTGTAGTTGATGCGGTGGTCTGTAACGCGTCCCTGGGGGAAATTGTAGGTGCGTATTTTGGCCGAACGGTCTCCGGTTGAAACCAACGACTTGCGACGCTGTGCGATATCGTCGGTATATTTCTGATGTTCGCGATCGTAAATATAGGAACGCAGACGGGAAAGCGCCCGTTCCTTGTTCTTGGGCTGGTCGCGCGTTTCGGTACATTCAATCAGAATCTCATCGGTCTCGCCTGTGTTGGGATTTTTCCACATATAACGCAACCGCACACCGGATTCCACCTTGTTGACGTTCTGCCCGCCGGCTCCTGACGAACGGAAAGTATCCCATTTGATTTCACCTTCGTTGATGTGAACCTCGAACGCATCGGCCTCGGGAAGAACGGCTACGGTAGCTGCCGAAGTGTGGATGCGGCCCTGCGTCTCTGTGACCGGAACACGCTGCACACGGTGTACCCCGGACTCGTATTTCAATGTACCGTAAACATTGTCACCCGTCACCATACAGATGATTTCCTTGAATCCGCCCACGGCACCTTCCGTGAAACTCTGGATGGCCATCGTCCAGCCTTTCTGTTCGCAGTAATGCTGGTACATGCGGAAAAGGTCGCCGGCAAAGAGCGCAGCCTCATCGCCTCCTGTTCCCCCGCGAATCTCGAGCACGGCATTGCGCCCGTCCTCCGGATCTTTGGGTATCAGCTGGAATTTAATCTTTTCCTCCAGTTCGGGAATCCTGGCTTCGGCTGCGGCCAACTGTTCTTTGGCAAGTTCCTTGAAATCGGGGTCTTCCATCAGTTCCAGGGCTTCATCTTTGTCCTTGAGAGCCTGCGCATATTCATCACGGGTATGCATGATGTCCTCGAGATCCTTGAACTCGCGGGTAAGTTTCACATAACGCTGCTGATCGGCAATAACAGAAGGGTCGGTTACCAAGAGGGAAACCTCCTCGAACCGACTCTTCAGACCTTCTAATTTGGAAAGCAAATTATCATTCATACTCGAAAACTCCATTCTCGGTGTGAAGTGTTACCTTTGCTTTATCTGCCTCTTCTACGCGTCCGATAATCTGGGCGTCGATATTGAACGACTTCGCAATGTCAATAACCCGATTGGCCATTTCTGCCGGGAGATAGACCTCCAGACGGTGACCCATATTGAAGACCTTGTACATCTCGCTCCAATCGGTATTCGACTGGTCGTGGATGGTTCGGAACAGCGGGGGAATGGGGAACAGATTGTCTTTGATGACGTGCAGTCGGTCGATGAAATGCAGCACCTTGGTCTGTGCTCCGCCCGAACAATGCACCATGCCGTGAATCTCATGTCGCATCTCGTCGAGTATCTTTTTGACTACGGGAGCATAGGTCCTGGTGGGCGAAAGTACCAGTTTGCCGGCATCGAGCGGAGAACCCTCAACGGCATCTGTCAACTTGAGACGGCCGCTATAGACCAGATCTTCCGGAACGGCATGATCGTAGCTTTCGGGATACTTTTCGGCCAAATATTTTGAGAAGACATCATGACGGGCGGATGTGAGTCCGTTGGAACCCATGCCGCCGTTGTACTCCTTCTCATAGGTAGCCTGTCCATAGGAAGCGAGACCCACAATGACATCACCGGCGGCAATGTCAGCGTTGTTGATGACATCGCTCCGCTTCATGCGACAGGTAACCGTTGAGTCCACAATGACGGTGCGGGCCAGGTCGCCGATATCGGCGGTTTCTCCACCTGTTCCATAGACTCCGATGCCAAGCGAACGCAGTTCTGACATCAGCTCGTCGTTGCCGTTGATAATGGCGGATATCACCTCGCCGGGAATCAGCATCTTATTGCGGCCGATGGTTGAGGAAACCAGGATATTATCCACCGCCCCGACACAGATGAGGTCATCGATGTTCATGATCAGAGAATCCTGAGCTATACCTTTCCAGACGGAAAGATCTCCCGTCTCCTTCCAATAGATATAGGCCAACGACGTCTTTGTACCGGCTCCGTCGGCATGCATGATATTGCAGTAGTCTGGATCTCCCCCGAGAATATCGGGAATAATCTTACAGAAAGCCCGGGGATAGAGTCCCTTGTCGATATTCTTGATGGCGTTGTGCACGTCTTCCTTGGACGCGGAAACGCCTCTGGACATATAGCGCTGATTCATATCATCAATGTTTACCGGATTTCATTCGTTTTTCCTGCTGACGCCTGAGTTCAGCCTGCTGCTGACGCTGCATCTCCTGGGCACGGGCCATCCAGTCACCACCCAGACAACCCTTGGCGGGTTTGGGATGCTTGAGATTGTCCTTCATCTCGGCAAGGATCTTTTCCTCGTTCATCGAAGCCTTCACAGCCCAGGTCTGAAGAATGGAAATCAGCGTGGAAAGGAAGTAGTAGTAAGACAAACCTGAAGAATAGTTATTCAAGATGCCGAAGAAGAGAAGCGGCATGACATACATCATGAACTTCATGCCCGGCATACTGTTCTGGGTAGGATTCTGCTTCATCATGATGTACTGGTAGCCGATGTTGGTCACCGTCATGAGGAGACAGAAGAGCGAAACGTGGTTGTCGAAAATCCAGGAAATGAGGGGAATGTAGGTATTCCACTCGAAGATGGCATCGTAGGACGAAAGGTCGTCGGCCCAGAGGAATGACTCGCCACGCAGCTCGATGGAGGTGGGGAAGAAATAGAAGAGTGCCAGGAGGACAGGCATCTGCAGGAGCATGGGCAGACAGCCGCCCATCGAGCTTACACCGGCCTTGCCCATCAGCGACATCATGGCCTGCTGTTTCTCCATAGCCTGTTCCTGGTTGGGATATTTCTCGTTCAGAGCCTGCACCTCAGGCAACTTCTGGAAGATACGCATCTTCGAGCCCGAAACCATCGACTTGTAGGTGAAGGGAAAGACGAGCAACTTGATGAAAAGCGTAAGCAGCAGGATGATGATACCGTAGTTGCTGATGAAAGAACCCAGGAAGTGGAAGACAGGAATAACGATAAACCGGTTAATCCAACCCAGAATACCCCAACCCACAGAAACGAGTTTCTGGAGGTTGAGCTCGTCCTCGCTCATATCCAGACGGGCAGCCACCTCTTCATCAATATCGTCCAGGAGCCAGTAATCGTTGGGACCGAAATAATAGGCCATCCGGTTGATATCCGTCTGCGAAAGATTGATATCGAACTCGAGCTCCGACTGATAGTGCTTGATGTGAAGCGCATCTTCATCCTCCTTCAGATTGTGCGAAACAAGCTGTCCCGCGTTGAAGGGGGTCTTGGAGATAAGCGCCGATGAGAAGAACTGGTTGTTGTAACCAATCCAGGTCATATCGCCTGAAACCGTCTCATTGTCATTGGAGGTGTTGGAGAGATAGTCGGGCGACTCATCTTTATATTTATAGTATAGGTTGGAGTAACGTTCCTCGAAGGTACGGCCTTTCTCCGTGCGGGGCAATCGCTGATTCCAGGTGAGCGACAACGACGGCTGAGTAGGCGAAATCATAGCATCCAGATCTTTGCCCTGGATGTCGAACCCGACCACATAGCTGCCTGCCGGAAGCGTATAGATGAAGTCGAGACGGGCTCCATCGCTGGTAGCCAGACGAAGGGTTACGGTCGAGTCGGTCTGAGCTATAGGCTGGAAATACAAATCCTTGGTCGTAACATATTTGCCGGCTACTGTATAAATTGTGAAGTAATTCTCATTCTCATCTGCATTGAAAAGATGCAGGGTGTCACCCTTATAATCGGTGTATTGCAGCAGTCGAACTGCCTCAATCATACCGCCACGGGTGGAAATATCCACGGCAACGTTTTCATTCCGGAGTGTAACGACCGACTCGGTGCCGGTAGCTGCGGCGGCCAGATTGCCGTAACGCTGCTGTGTGCGGAGGGTTTGAATCGAATCCTGAACGAACTGCGAAAGGCTGTCAAGCCGGAGGGTATCTTTAGCAACGTTCCGAGCCATTGCCTCGTCCATCTGCCTGATGATTTCAGCCTGACGGATTGAATCGTTGAGACGGCGCTGTTCCTCGATCTGTTCAGGTGTAGGTTGGTTCACCCATACCATAGCGATGAAAATCAACACCATGAGGATGGACCCGATGATTGTATTTCTGTTCATTTATTTTTCTTTATTGAAAGTAATAGCAGCTTCAATGAAACTCATGAAGAGCGCATGAGGATGGAGTACGGTAGATGAATACTCGGGATGATACTGAGTTCCGAGATACCAGCGGTGGCCGGGCAGTTCCACCACCTCGACGAGATGGGTATCGGGATTCTCACCCACGCACTTCATGCCGGCGTTCTCGAACTGATCGCGGAAGTCGCTGTTGAATTCGAAACGGTGACGATGGCGTTCCACAATATCCAAGGTACCATAGGCTTTGGCAGCCATCGAACCCTCCTTGAGGTGGCAGGCATAGCCTCCCAGACGCATGGTTCCGCCATAATTGGTGATCGACTTCTGATCCTCCATCAAGTCGATGACATTGTAGGGGGTCGAGCTGTCCATCTCGGTGGAATTCGCGCCTGCCAGATGCAGTACGTTGCGGGCAAACTCGATTACCATACACTGCATGCCGAGACAGATACCGAAGGTGGGAATGTCATTCTCGCGACAGTATTTGAGAGCGACAAACTTGCCGTCAATACCCCGGCTGCCGAATCCGGGGCATACGACCACGCCATCCAGACCGTCCAGTTTCCTGGCGATATTCTCGCCGGTAAGTCCTTCCGACGAAATGAATACCTTCTTGAGTTTACGGTGATGATAGGTGGCAGCCTGATAGAGTGACTCGTTGATCGATTTGTAAGAATCTTCCAGTTCCACATATTTGCCCACGATACCGATTCGGAGCTCTTCGGTGGACTGCTCAATCATATGGAGGAAATTGTTCCAGGCCGACAAGTCTGCCTTGGGTCGCTCCTCGATTCCCACCTTCGAAAGAACGCATTCGGCCAATCCCTGCTCATCCATCCTGATGGGCACTTCAAATACGGTCGGACAGTCGATGCTCTGGAAACATGCATCCGGAGTCACGTTGCAGAAAAGGGCCACCTTGCGGCGAACCGAAGTTGTAAGATCGTGTTCGGTACGCATCACCAGGATATCGGGTTGGATACCTTCACGCTGCAGCTCCTTCACCGAGTGCTGGGTAGGCTTGGTTTTCAATTCCTTGGCAGCAGCGATATAGGGAACATAAGTAAGGTGTACGAGCACGGCGTTGCGTCCCATCTCCCACTTCAGCTGACGTACGGATTCCAGGAAGGGCAGAGACTCAATATCGCCTACTACTCCTCCTATCTCCGTAATGACGAAATCATATTTACCGGTATTTCCGAGCAGCTTGATATCACGCTTGATTTCATCTGTGATATGGGGAACAATCTGAACGGTCTTACCCAGATAGTCTCCGTGGCGTTCTTTATTGATTACACTTTGATAGACGCGGCCTGTTGTGATATTATTGGCCCGTGTTGTACGCTGGTCTGTAAAACGTTCGTAATGTCCTAGGTCGAGGTCACATTCGTGACCGTCAATGGTGACATAGCATTCTCCGTGTTCATAAGGGTTAAGCGTACCTGGATCCACATTGATATAAGGATCCAATTTCTGATTGGCCACACGATAACCTCGGGCCAAGAGAAGACGTGCCAGCGATGCTGCGATGATTCCCTTACCTAAGGAAGAAACCACACCACCCGTGACAAATATATACTTCGTTTCCACAATGAAGATAATTTTTTATTTAAAATACGCTTGCAAAGGTAGTAAAAACTTTTGACATAGGCGATAGTTTTTACAAAATTTTGCTACTCTTTCTGCAAAAAAGAAGTCTTGATGGGTGGTTTGCCATTTTTTAATGTCAAAATAGGACGTTGTTTCGAAAATTTTATCTATCTTCGCAGCATGGAATTTGCTGAGATAATACTTCCTCTCCCCCTTCCGGGAACATTCACCTACCGTCTGACAGCCGACCAGCAGTCAATCGCACGGCCGGGGTTGCGTGCCGTTGTCCAATTCGGGCTAAGGCATTACTACACTGGCATCATTTTACGTCTTGCCGACCAGGCGCCTGAGGGCTTTGACATCAAGGACGTTACAAGTATCGAGGATGTCGAACCCTCCGTACGGGGTCCTCAGCTGAAACTTTGGGAATGGATGGCCGAATATTATCTTTGCGCATTGGGCGATGTCATGAAAGCCGCACTGCCTTCCGGCCTCAAACTCGAGAGTGAAACCACCATTGGCCGGAACCGGGACTATGAAGAAGATCCAGACAACCGGCTCACGGAAACTGAATTGGAGGTTCTGTCCATGTTGGGCGACAAACCCATCCGCATCGGCAGTATCGAGAAGTTCTCGGGAAAGAGCAACATACTGCCTGTACTGAAACGCCTGATGGCAAAAGAGGCCGTGTGGGTGGATGAAGATCTGGAGCACAAATACAAGCCCAAGGTTCGTTCATGCATCAGCCTGAATCCGAAAATGCTCTCCCCCGACGGGAAACTCAGCTCCCAACAACTGAATGCTATCTTCGCAATGATGCAAAGGAGCAAGAAACAGCGGGACCTCTTCATGAAGTGGCTCGACATGAGCCGTTTCATCCAAAAGGCTCAACCCAATATAGTCCCCCAAATAGATCTGCAACACGCAGCCGACTGCGATTCAACGGTTGTGAAAGCGCTGGTCAGGAAAGGCATTTTCGAGACTAAGACCGTCAAAATTCCCCGAATTGAAATCGGTGAATCGGCTACATTGCAACCTGTAATCCCTCTTGTGGAACTGACGGAGGTACAGAAAGTTGCCTACCGCCAGATCTGCAACTCGTTTCGCGACAAGGACGTAAGTCTCCTGCACGGGGTTACCTCATCGGGCAAGACGGAAATATATATGCATCTTGCCATGGATGTGATTTCCCGCGGCCAGCAGGTACTGATGATGGTTCCGGAAATCGCACTCACCACCCAGTTGTGCACCCGTCTCCGAAAGGTTTTCGGCAAACGCATGGCGGTCTATCACTCCAAGTTCTCCGACAGCGAACGGGTGGAAACCTGGCAGCGCATCCTCCACAACGAACCCGAAGTGGATCTCGTTCTCGGGGTCCGCAGTTCTATCTTTCTGCCCTTCCGTCAATTGGGGCTGATCATTGTCGATGAGGAACACGAGACTTCCTATAAGCAACAGGATCCCGCGCCTCGCTACAACGGACGGGACGCAGCCATGATGTTGGCCGGCCTCCATGGCGCCAAGGTGCTGTTAGGCAGTGCCACTCCTTGCCTTGAGAGCTATTATCAGGCGCTTGAGAAAAAATACGGCTACATCAAACTCAGCGAACGTCATGCCGGCGTCGGCCTTCCTGCCATGCGGCTCATCTCTTTGACCGAAGCGCGTAAAAACAATCAGCTTCATGGTCTCTACACCCGCGAACTCCTCAATGAAATCCGACATTCCCTGATGGACAACCACCAGGTGATTCTCTTCCAGAACCGTCGCGGATTTGCTCCCGTGGTGGAATGTCCGGATTGCGGATGGCTGCCCCAGTGTCCGCGTTGTGCGGTTTCTCTCACCTACCACAGATCACGTAATTTGCTGGAATGCCATTATTGCGGATATACGATGCCCTGGCCGCCGAAATGTCCCATTTGCGGCAACGTCAAACTCCAACAGCAGGGCTACGGTACTGAACGTATTGAAGAAGACCTCAGGGGCATTGTTCCCATCGCGAAAACAACACGGATGGATACAGACGTGACCACCAGTAAAAAAAGCTATGAAAGGATTCTCGACGAGTTCGAGACCCAAAGGGCCAACGTGCTGATCGGAACTCAGATGGTAAGCAAGGGCTTGGATTTCAGCGGTGTGGATACCGTAGGCATTATGAATGCCGACTCCCTTATGAACTTCCCCGACTTCCGCTCCGAAGAACGTGCTTTCCAGCTCATGGAGCAGGTAGCCGGACGGGCCGGACGACGTGTGGGCGATGAGGGAAAGGTGCTGATACAATGTTCCAACCCGGCTTCTCCCCTCTTGCACCAGGTTGTCACCCATGACTATGAAAGCATGGCTAAAACACAGCTGCAAGACCGCAAACTTCACGGATATCCGCCGTTCACCCGCCTCATCGTCATCTATATGAAGGGCCGTTATGAAGACAAACTGCAGCAGCTGGCCTACGAGTACGCCGGAAAGCTGCGTCACGTATTCGGAGAACGCATCATCGGACCGGATACCCCGCCCATAGCCCGTGTCAGGAATATGTTCATCTACCGCATCATGCTCAAGATGGAACGTGCCGCATCGCCAAAGATGACACGCCAGTACCTGCTCGCTGTCCAACAGGAAATGCAGCGGAGCAAAACCGACTTTGCCCGTACGGTTTTCTATTATGATGCCGACCCCCTCTGATCCCGAACTGACAATGATACAGACTTTCAAGACCATTGCAACCATACGGACCGATTTTCCCTCGAAATTCGGTGTCCCCAGACAATCAGGCCTGGTGGACGAACTGGTCGGAACCATTGTATTCGAACCTGAATACCGAGACCGGGAGGCTCTTCGCGGCATTGAAGAGTTTTCCCATCTGTGGCTCATCTGGATATTTTCGGAAAACCGGAATAATGAAAAATTCGCCCCTACTGTACGCCCGCCCCGTCTGGGCGGCAACGTGAGAATGGGGGTGTGGGCAACACGGTCTCCCTTCCGCCCCAATCCCATCGGTCTGTCATGTGTCAGGCTGGATCATGTGGAATTGGACACAGATGACGGACCGATTATCGTTGTACGGGGAGCCGATCTGGTGGACGGCACTCCCATTCTCGACATCAAGCCCTACCTTCCGTTTGCCGAGTGTCATCCGGACGCCAGGGGAGGCTTCACCCGACAGACCAGTATGGAAAAACCGCTGGAAGTCGTCATGCCTGACGATTTCCAGCAGTTATGGGAACCCGGACAGCTTGCCGCTCTTCGGAATATTCTTTCCCAGGATCCCCGTCCCCGTTATCAGAACGATCCCAATCGTATATACGGGATGGAATTTGCGGCAAGGAACATAAAGTTCCGGGTTGACGAGGGTCGCGTGTTTATTCTGTCTGTAAACCCGGATAGCTAAAAGCCGTTGTGCCCGGTTCGTTCCTTAGTGTTTTTCAGCATATTCCTGTGGCGTGATGCCATAGGCGCTGACAAATGCATGCACAAACTCATCCTGATGGCGGATTCCGATGTAATACATCACCTCCAGCAGCGAATAATGAGCTTCCAGCAACTGTGCGGCCTTCTTGAGTCGCATCGACAGTATATAATCTTTCGCTGTCATGTCGAGATCTGCTGCAAGCCGCTCGTTCATAGCAGCCTTGCCCAGACCCACCATCTTGCTGAGACGGTCCTCGTCAAAGGCAACATCATCCATATTGCGGATAATCACACTCGTAATGCGTTCCACAAAATCCCTGTCTTCCAATCGCAGCAGACGCGAATGGGTCTCTATGTGGGATTCTTCGACCGTTGCAGGACCCAAATCCGCATCGTGTACCCACGACATCGTGACCTTCGTGCCGGCATTCTCTTTCGACTGAATGTCGAACGTGCCGCCGTGCATCTCTACATAGAGACGCGACAGGTAGAGACCCTGACCGGAACTGTGGACCGAGCGTTTGTTGTTCGAAACTTTATAATAGCGTTCCGATGTGATATAGGGCAAATCCATATCTGGAATACCGACACCGTTGTCCGAAATCGTAATGATAATATACCGGCCGGAAAGCAGGAAATCCACATCCACGTGTCCTCCCCGGGGGGTATAACGCGCAGCATTACTGAGCACATTGGTGAATACTGACACCAGTTTAATCTTATCGACCAGCTGTTGGCAGGAAGTCACATTGCTGGTAAACTGCGACGTCAGTCCGTTACGTTTGAATGCGCCTTCCTGATAGGTCTCATAGGTATCCTTGAGCAGTGCACAGATATCCTGATGGGTCAGCATCAGAGGGGAATTAACGTCGTTTTCAATGCGGTCGAAGTCAAGCAGGCGGTGCACCATCTTCGAAAGTAGCAGAGCGTTGCCGTTGGCTTCTTCCACTTTTGTCTTCAGTTCAGAATCTGCATCGCGTTGCGCTTTCAGCACATCGCTCAACGGAGACACGATTCCGTTGATCGGTTCCACGAAATCACGCGACATGTCTGCATAGAGTTTCATCTTGTCGCGGGTCTGTTCGCGGCTGTGTTCTTTCTCTTTCCGTTCAATGCGAAGCCGGTTCCTGGTGTACCACAGATAGGCGATCAAGGCCGCCGTGAATGCAAAAATAACCAGATAACTGAGGAAGGCCCACCACGAAAGATACCAGGGGTAATAAATCTTGAACGGGATGGAAAGCATATTGAGCAGCTCCCCGTCGCTTCCGACTCGCGATACTTCCAGCCAATAGTTACCGGATGGCAGATCGTGATATTCGATGCTTCCGACTCCCGGAGGAAGTGAAAGCCACTCCTTCTCGCGGTTGCGAAGACGATAGACAAACCGGTCTTTTACCAGGCGGTTGTAGGGATAATCCGAGAAATGGAACACAAGGTTGTTCTGATGGTAGGCAAAGCCCATGTATTCGATGGTTCGCAGACTCTGCCAGCCGTTGACATAACTCATTTCGCCGTTCACCTCAATGCCTACAAGCTGGATGGGATGGGCCGAAAGTTTCTGGTGCAGGTCATCGGGACTGGCTGCAGTCACTCCGTCCTCTGCTCCCAGATAAATACAATCGTAATCGGGTGCATAGCAGATAGCCTGATACTGATGACCCAGTTCGCGTATACGCTGACAGAGGGTATCGCCCACCGAGGCAACCCATACTCCGTCGGTTGTGGTCACCCACAGTGCATTGCCTACCGGAGCGAATCCCAAAGGCCAGCTGTTTCCAAAGTTCGGGAAATAATATCGCTGGGGAACGGCTGCCGTGTCTTCTGACAGCGATGCAATATCCCAGCCTAGCAATCCTCCCTGAACACCCATCCAGAGACGTCCCACCTGGTCCGTCATCATGATGGAAGGGTTCTCTTTCAGTCCTCGCGGCAACCGGATATTCCGGATACGGAAATCCGTCTTCGATATAGCCTGAATACCGCTGTCGCCCATCAGGGCCCATACCTCATTCCCCACTTCCGCCAGATGTGTCACATTCATCGATGCAAGACCTTTGGCTGTATCGATGCAAGCTACATCGGCTTTGTAGGAATTGATTTCATAATTGGCAAGCATGCCGTCCTTATGGCTCACAAAGAGCGGACCTTTTTCCGATGCAACCCACACGCGGGCTGAATCGTCCACCAGCACTGCATTGTACTGAACCTGCAGGTATCCGTCGGCATCGTCCTCAAAGATATATTGACGCCAGCCGTCTCCGTCTTTCAGATAGACTCCTGTTGCTGTTGCCGTCCAGATATCGTGTTGGCGGTCTTCATAGACTTGGTGAATCGAGTTCCGTCCGCCGGTATATTCTGAAATCAGGGTAGTAAACCATCGCGTCTGTTCGGGTTTCTCGAGCGAGGGATCGGCCTGTATCAGTCCGTTGCTGCCTCCCAGCCACAGTCGGTTTTCCGAATCGTAGAGAAAAGCGGTGAATCTGTTGCCCCGGCTCAGACCCGTAAACTGCCAGATAGGCACAAAGGGCGTAACTTCGTCCGAAACGTGAAGCGCCAGTCCTCGGCTGGTCCCCACCCAGAGATCTCCGTCCTTGTCCACCATCAGCGAGCGCACGTCGTCATAGGGCAGCGAGTTCTCATCCCGCGCATCGTGAAGGATATGATGGGGACGCGTCTCATAATCGTTATCTGCAGGGAATAGCTCTGGCATTGCGTCTCGCTCAACGTAAAAACCCTCCTCGCTGCCCACCAGCAGACGTTCCCGCTGATCGAAGGTCAGAGCTGTCACATTGATGCCCCTGTAGCCCGAGAGACGGATCATCCGGTCGGTTTCCCATTCATAGCAGAAGAGGTCACCTTCGGTTCCAATCCAGAGCCTGTTTTTGAGCGTATCGCTCAGCAACACCGTCACTTTGTTGCGATGCTGCGGTTTATAAAAGTTGAATAAAACGGGACTGTAGGTATCGTCCTTCGCATCATATCGCAAAAGACCGTCGTCGGTTCCTATCCACAGTATGCTGTCGCGTTCGGTAGCAGCCAGTGTATTGACTTGCGTTCTGATGATTTGGGCCGACTCGCTTCCCTTGTCGCTGAACAAACCCCGTCTGCTTCCTATCCAACGCGTTCCGGCCATCGTGCAGAGGGCCGTCACCTCCTGACAGGTGTTTTTTGAGCGGGTCAGCTGTTCCGACTTCAAGTTATAGTCATAGAGTCCTTTGGGGGTACCCAGAACGATTCGCGACTCTTCGCCCTGCAGCGTGTATATCTCGGTTTGAATATCCGCACCTTCATTACGGCTGTGGTTGTAGAAGGTGTAGCCATCATAGGCATAAAGCCCGCGGTTTGTAGCGAGCCACACCATACCGTCCTCATCCTGCTCCATCGCATTGATGCTCCACACTCCACCCGGCAACGGGATACGCTGCAGGTTCATATATTGAGATACGGTTCCGGAACGTTGTCCCTCCGCGATGTCGGACACACCTTTCAGCGTCTCCTCCACCGATTGGGCGCACAGAATCATGCTACCGGTCAGCAGGGACATCATCAGCCAGATAAATGTTCTTTTCATCATGTCGGAATCGCGCAGTTATGGGCAGGTTTATTTATTGGAGAACGGAGGTTCTCCTTTTGGGTGGAGAGCCTCCGTAAAATTTATTCTTAAAAGAAGCGGATTTACTTCTTTGCTTTTGTTTCCTTGGCGGGAGCTTCAGCCTCTTCTTCGGCTGCGGGAGCCTCTGCCTCAGCTGCCTTCTTGGGAGCAGCGGCTTTCTTCTCTGCAGCAGGAGCAGCAGCGAGTTTGTCGCGCAGGGCAGCAAGTGCATCGAGGTCTCCGAGAGTGGTCTTCTCAAGCGTAGGCATCTGAACGGTCTCTTCTGCCTTCTTCTCCGTACGGCGGGCAGCCTTCTTGGCAGCTGCTTCCTTACGGGCTTCAGCCTTGGCGGCATCTTCGAATGTACGGCTGTGCGAGAGGATGATGCGACGCTGTTCCTTGTTGAACTCAATCACCTTGAACTCAAGCGTATCGCCGGCCTTGGGCTGCGAGCCGTCCTCCTTGGTGAGGTGCTTGGGTGTAGCAAAACCTTCAACACCCTCTTCGAGTTTGATGACTGCGCCCTTGTCGATCATTTCAAGAATCGTACCCTCGTGAACGGATCCTACGGTGTACTTCTCCTCGATTGCGTTCCAGGGGTTGTCCTCAAGCTGCTTGACGCCGAGGCTCAAACGACGGTTCTCCTTGTCAACCTCGAGCACCTTAACCTGCAGTTCTGCACCAATCTGCGTGAACTCTGAGGGATGCTTGATCTTCTTGGTCCAGGAGAGGTCGCTGATGTGTACCAGTCCCTCAACACCGTCTTCAATCTCAACGAATACACCGAAGTTCGTGAAGTTACGGACTTTAGCCTGGTGTACAGAGTCGACGGGATATTTATCGAGGATGGTTTCCCAGGGATCTTCCTTGAGCTGCTTCAGGCCAAGGCTCATCTTGCGCTCAGCACGGTCGAGTGTAAGGATGACAGCTTCAACGGTATCGCCCACATGGAGCAGATCCTGTGCAGAGCGAACGTGCTGCGACCAGCTCATTTCGCTAACGTGGATCAGACCCTCAACGCCGGGAGCGATTTCAACGAATGCGCCGTAATCGGTCATGACGACAACCTTACCCTGTACCTTGTCGCCGGGCTGGAGGTTGGCATCCAGTGAATCCCAGGGATGGGGTGTGAGCTGCTTCAGACCGAGAGCGATACGCTTCTTCTCGTCGTCGAAATCAAGGATAACGACGCGGAGTTTCTGTCCGATTTCTACAACCTCCTTAGGATCGTTTACGCGGCCCCAGGAGAGGTCTGTGATATGAATCAAGCCGTCAACGCCGCCAAGGTCGATGAATACACCATAGGATGTGATGTTCTTAACCTCACCCTCAACAATCTGACCCTTCTGAAGCTGAGACATGATCTCCTTCTTCTTCTCTTCGAGTTCTGCTTCGATGAGAACCTTGTGGCTGACGACAACATTCTTGTACTCGCTGTTAATCTTGACGACTTTGAATTCCATCGTCTTGTTAACAAAGACATCATAGTCGCGGATGGGCTTAACGTCAATCTGCGAACCGGGCAGGAATGCCTCGATGCCGAATACGTCAACGATCATACCACCCT
Organism: uncultured Bacteroidales bacterium; assembly: GCA_905236195.1. Classification (GTDB taxonomy): domain Bacteria; phylum Bacteroidota; class Bacteroidia; order Bacteroidales; family UBA3663; genus Liminaster. The sequence continues at coordinate 4,267 of CAJOOX010000040.1, read as the reverse complement.
TGGTGCGGCACTTCACGAAACCGGTGATGATCTCTTTGTTCTCGAGAGCCTCGTTCACACGGGCCCAGGAGGTAGATACGCGTGCCTTCTTGTGTGAAAGAACGAGCTGACCGGCCTTGTTCTCCTGAGATTCGATGTAAACCTCTACCTCGTCGCCGACCTTCAGATCGGGATTGTAGCGGAACTCGGAAGCGGCAATCACACCCTCGCTCTTGTAACCAATGTTAACGATCACCTCGCGCTTATTGATGCCGGTAACCGTACCTTTGACTACCTCGTTGGCGTTGACAGAATTTAATGTTTTGTCGTAGGAAGCTGTCAATTCCTCCACGCTCTTATTGCTAAGAGAATCGCCTTTCTCGTATGCTTCCCAATCGAAGTCTGCGATGCCGGCATTGTTTAAATTGTTAGACATAAAATTGAAATAAAAAAACTGTTAATAGGCTTTTCTGTTGAAAAACCAGTGAAAATATTGGTCGGGGTGACCCGACTCGAACGGGCGGCCTCTACGTCCCGAACGTAGCGCGCTACCAACTGCGCCACACCCCGAGGGAATTGACAATCGGGAATCGGGATGACTCCCGGTTGTCAACGTTCTTATTGATTAATCCTGATTCAGGTTAATACGCTTGAATGCGGTAACGGTCAGACCCTTCGAGGCCTGGTCCATGTACTGCTGCACCGTGAGCTTGCTGTCCTGTACGAACTCCTGCTCAACAAGGCAAGACTCCTTGAAGAACTTGTTCAAACGGCCCTTGGCAATGTTCTGAATCATCTGCTCGGGCATGTTGGCAAGTTTCTGCTCTGCTGCAGTCTTCTTGATTTGGCGTGCCTGCTCTGCTTCTGCAGCGGTGAGCCAGCCCTTGTTGATGTTGCTCTCGATGTGGTCTTCGGAATCCACGAGATTGGGGTTGAGACCTGCCTTCTTGAGGGCAGCCTCTACAGCCTTGGCAACCTGTTCTTCCTTCGACTTCTCGATAGCCACTTCGAGCTCTTTGTCCTTCACCTCTTGGGGTACGGAGTCAGAGTTTACCGAAACAGGGTTCATGGCAGCTACCTGAAGGGCTACATTCTTGGTAACCTCAGCGCTTGCGCCTGCCTGGTTGAATGCAACGACCGTCGAAAGCATGCCGTTGAAGTGGTTGTAGGCTACTGTGGTCTCACCTTCTACGAATTCGTATCCGCCGAGCTCCATCTTTTCACCCGTCACACCCGACTGTGCTACGATGGCATCCTTAACGGTACCTTCCTCGGTGGGGAGAGCCAGCACTTCGTCCATCGTCTTGGGCTTGTTGGCAAGTACGAGATCCAGGATCTTGTTGGCCAAACCTACGAAACGGTCGTTCTTTGCTACGAAGTCGGTCTCGCACTTGAGGGCTACGACAGCGGCGAACTTGCCGGCAGCCTTTGCCACTACAGTACCCTGTGCAGCCTCGCGTGCTTCACGCTTGGCAGCTACTGCCTGACCTTTCTTGCGGATTTCCTCCATTGCCTTGTCGAAGTCTCCTTCGGCAACCTCGAGAGCCTTCTTGCAGTCGGACATGCCGGCGCCGGTCATCTCACGGAGTTTCTTGATATCTGCGATTGATACAGCCATAATGCTTTTTTGTGTAAAAATTAATAATTAAGCCTCTGCCTCTTCCGTTGCAGCTTCTGCAGCGGGAGCCTCAGCCTCTTCAGCCTCCACGGCGACAGCCTTGCGCGTTCTGCGTGCAGGAGCCTTGCCGGATGCTTCAGCAGCATCGTTGTCAGCCTTCTCTACCTTACGCTCTTCGAGACCCTCGCTGATAGCCTCGCACATTGTGCCTACAATCGTCTCGATAGACTTCGTAGCGTCGTCGTTAGCGGGGATAACGTAGTCAATGTCACGGGGATTGGAGTTGGTATCAACCATAGCAAATACCGGTATACCGAGGCGCTGAGCCTCTGCTACGGCGATGTGCTCACGCATTACGTCCACTACAAAGAGGGCGCTGGGGAGACGGGTAAGGTCGGCGATTGAACCGAGGTTTTTCTCCAACTTCTCACGCTGGCGGCTGATCTGCAGACGCTCACGCTTGGAGAGATTGTTATATGTGCCATCCTCCGACAGCTTGTCGATGGTAGCCATCTTCTTGACAGCCTTGCGGATGGTTGCGAAGTTGGTCAACATGCCACCGGGCCAGCGCTCGATGACGTAGGGCATACCTACAGCTGCAGCCTTCTCGGCAACAACTTCCTTGGCCTGCTTCTTGGTAGCGACGAAAAGCACCTTCTTGCCCTGCTTGGCCATAGCCTTGAGGACTTCAGCTGCCTCGTCGATTTTAGCAACTGTTTTATTAAGGTCGATAATATGGATGCCGTTACGCTCCATGAAGATATAGGGAGCCATTGCGGGGTTCCACTTGCTCTTTAAGTGTCCGAAGTGAACTCCGGCTTCCAAAAGTTGATCAAAATTTGTTCTAGACATAGTTGTTGTTTTTTGTTTACATTCTTTTTAATTGCAATCCTCGGGTAGTGGCTCGCCTGTCGCGGAGAACCTCGGTGTCGGGAGGATTTAGATACTAAACTCGACGCTTCCCTCCGATGCTTTTGTGGAGTTAGGCGACGTTTTGCGTCAATAACGGATCGTTCAGGCGACTCGGAACATTAACGCTTGCTGAACTGGAAGCGACGACGTGCCTTGGGCTGACCGGGCTTCTTACGTTCAACGGTACGGGCATCGCGGGTGAGGAAGCCTTCTGCGCGGAGAGCGGGCTTGTTGGCTTCGTCAATCTTGACGAGGGCACGGGCGATTGCGAGACGCAAAGCCTCGGCCTGGCCCTTGAAACCGCCACCGCAGAGGGTAACCTTGATGTCGTACTGGGAAGCAGCATTCAGAAGGTTGAGGGGCTGCTTGACGATATACTGAAGAATCGACGAGGGGAAATAAGCCTCAAGTGTCTTCTTGTTGATGATGATCTTGCCATCACCTGCAGCTACGTAAACACGTGCTATGGCGGCCTTACGACGGCCTACTGCATTAATCTGTTCTGCCATAATTACTTGAGTTTATTGATGTCGATGGTTTTAGGCTGCTGGGCTACCTCCTTGTACTCTGCACCTTCGTAGATGCGTACGTTGCGGAGAAGCTGACGTCCAAGTTTGTTCTTGGGAAGCATGCCTTTGAGAACTACGAGGAAGAGGGCTGCATAGCCGTTCTTCTTTACTTCGGTTGCGGGCGTGTGAACGCGCTGGCCTGAAGGATAACCGGTGAAGGTCAGCCACTCACGGTCGGTCCACTTGTTGCCGGTCATCGTGATTTTGTCTGCGTTGATGATGATAACATTATCACCGCAGTCAACGTGGGGTGTGTAGTTGGGCTTGTATTTGCCGCGAAGGAGTTTGGCTACCTTCGAGCAGAAACGGCCGAGCACCTGATCGGTGGCATCTACAACGACCCATTCTTTTGTAACAGTTGCTTTGTTAGCAGAAATGGTCTTGTACGATAAAGTATCCACTGCTTTAGTTAATGTTTAAATAGTTAATAATATAATAATGTATAATCGGCAGCGCTCAGATTACGGACAGCTCACTGAGATGCCGCTGTAGGGTCGGAACACATTGTCCCCTGACACAAACAGCGCGCAAAGATAGGGAATTTTTCCGAATCTGCCAAAATTTCCGTTCAAAACTAAGGATCTTGACGCAAAAAGAAAAGTAAAATTCAGGAAAATGTCACTTTCAAGTGCCAAATTCCGATTCTTTAACATTAATTTTTCCCATCTTTTCGGTTCTTCGCTCCTTCACTCTTTTTCCTCTCGCCAAAATCTGTTATCTTTGCAACCATGAACCAATGGTTTTATCACGCTCTCGGTCTCATCACGGCCTGCATTTGGGGCACCACTTTTGTGGCTTCCAAACTGCTGCTCCTCGCCGGCCTCAATCCCGCCGAGATTATGTGCATCCGCTTCATCATCGCATGGGTGATTCTGCTGTGCTTCACAGGACGGCAATTGTGGTGCCGGACGCTCCGCGACGAAATCCTCTTTGTCATCCTCGGCATCACGGGCGGTTCCTGGTACTTCTTCTCCGAGAATACGGCGCTTCAAATCGGCACGGCCACCCAGACGGTAGCCCTGATTGTGTGCACCACTCCCGTCGTATCAGCCCTGCTGCTCCATTGGTTCTGGGGCGAAAAACTGTCCCGCGGGTTCTTTTTCGGGTCTTTGGTGGCGCTCACCGGCGTCGTCCTCGTTGTTTCTAACGGCGTCATTGTGTTCGACGACAATCCGTGGGTAGCCATACT
>CAJOOX010000039.1 GCA_905236195.1 uncultured Bacteroidales bacterium | reverse complement strand
GGTCGACGGTGGATCCGTCGCGAGCGGTGCTGCGTCCGAAACCGAATCCCTGTCCGAGGCTGGCATTGAGGTCGGGCAGTCGCTGGTAGCGGGAGGTCTCCAGCTGGATTTCGGTATTCTGAACGTCAATCTGCTGTTGCTGCAGGCGGATGTTATGGGCCAGGGCATAGTCGATGCACTGACGCAGGGACCACACGGACTGGGCCTGGAGGGATCCGCAGGCAGCTGCGAACAGGAGAAGGAGGGTGACAGGGAATTTATTAACCATAGACTGTGGATGGGGTTGATGGGCTTAATGGGCTTAATGGGTCTGATGGCCTTTGGGATTAATTATCGGGGGCGTTGCTCATTGCCACGGAGACGGTCGGCGGGACTGATGCCGTCGGTGACCTGAACGTAGATGCCGTCGCTGAGGCCGATAGTTATGGGCTGACGGGAGAATGTCTGAGGCCTGTCGTCGGGGTCGGAGGTGAGTTTATATACGAAGGCGGAGTCGGCCATGAACTCGACAGCGCTCTCGGGGATGGAAAGTACACTGTCGCGGCTGTCGAGGATAATCTCGGCGTTGGCACTATATCCGGCACGGATGAGGAGAGTGTCGGGGATGGTTGCGGCGGCTTTGATCTCGAAGAGAACGGCTCCGTTGGATTCCGAGCCCTTGGGGGAGATGTACTCGAGACGGGCGGGGAGGACGATGTTCTGGAGGGCGCCGATGGTGAGATTGATGCCCATGCCAGAGCGGAGACGTCCGACCTCGGTCTCGTCGATGTTGCCGCGGAAGATGATGTCGCTCATATCAGCCACGATGGCCACGGTGGTACCATCGGAGAAGGAACTGGTGGAAATGACAGCGGTACCAATCTTGACGGGGACATCGAGTACGGTTCCGTTGACGGTTGAGGTAACGAGGGTGGTGTTGACCTTGCCGGAACGTTTGGAGATTCCGCTGACGGCGATGTCGAGCTGGTCCTGGGCAGCCTGCGCCTGTTCGCGCACCTTCAGGAGGTTGTTGAGGGACTTCTCATATTCCTCGCGGGAAACGACCTTGCGGCTGTAGAGGTTCTCGATGCGGGCATGCTCGCGTTCGGTTTCCTCGAGGGTGAGCTGAGCCGTTCGCACCTGCGACTGGTGGTTGTTGAGGGACGCCATCTCGGGGATGACCTTGATGCGAGCGATGGGTTCGCCGGCGAGAATGCGGTCTCCCGGGTGGACGTAGATTTCGGAGATGATGCCCTGGATCTGGGGTTTGACGTTGACCTCGTCGCGGGGTTCGACTTTGCCGGTGGCCACAGTCTTGCGGTAGAGGGTGCGCCGTTCGGGCAACAGGATTTCGAAGGAGACCTCTTTGGGCTGGGACTGGCGCCAGAGGAACCAGAAGGTGCCGATGATGATGACGGCGGCAAGGATGATGCCGAGGATACGGAGTGATTTTTTCATATTTTTGTTTAAATAGGGGCAATATTTCGAAATCTAAGTTTCTTTATTCTTCGCGGAGGGCGTCGATGGCTTTGATTCGCATGGCGCGGCGTGCGGGGAGCCATCCGGCAAGGAGTCCGCCGAGGATGAGGATGATGAAGGCGGCAACGGCGACGGAGAAGGGGATCTGGGGCGGACCCATGAGGGAGGGTTCGGCGGAAGGCGGCTGGCTGGCCATGAAGGAACCGACGGCAGAGATAATCCAAACCCCGATGAGGAGCCCGCCGATGCCGGCGGCGAAGGTGAGCAGGAGGGTCTCGGAGAGAATCTGGCGGGTGATGGTGGACGGACGGGCACCGAGGGCACGCCGGATGCCGATTTCCTGGGTGCGTTCGCGCACGGTAACGAGCATGATGTTGGAGATGCCGATGAGACCGGCGAGGAGGGAACCGATGCCTACAATCCAGATGAGGATGTTGACACCGCCGAAGAGCATGGAGAACTGTCCGATAATCTCCTCGACATTGAACGACCAGAATGCCGTGGGGTCGTCGGGATGGACGATGTGGCGCTGTTTGAGGAGTCCGATGATGCGGTCCTGGTGTCCGGCCATGGAATAGCCGTCACGGAGGGATAGGGACATGAAATGGACGGTGTTGCCCTGTCCGTAGTTGAGCTGGGCGGTGGTGATGGGCATCATGAGCGTCTCGTCGGCATTGAACCCGATGTTGATGTTGTCGCTGAGGCGGTGGATTACCCCCACGACCTGATAATAGACGGAACCGGCCTTGATGAGCTGTCCCGCGATGTCGGGTTCGCCGGGGAAGAGTTCGTCGTACATGCGCCGTCCGATGACACATACCTTACGCCGTTCGCGGATGTCGTTGACATTGAGCGTGCGACCCATGTCGAGGGCAAGGGGCATGGTGTGGAAGTAGTCTGGGGTGATGCCCACGAGTTGATAGTCGCCGGCACGGTCGCCCACCGAGAATTTGTTGCTCCCCACGAAGTTGATGGGTGAGATATATTCTGCTACATCGCTGAATTCGCGGCGGAGGGCATCGACATCGTCATTGTCGATATTGAAACGGCGTCCCTTCTGGAACCCCTTGTAGGGCAGGGAAGTATGGTCAGTTCCGAAGTAAAGGGAGCTGGCCGGGACACCCTGGAGCCCCTTGATGAGACCGTTGTTGAGTCCCGTTCCCACCCCGACGAGGATGATGAGCATGAGGAGACCCCAGAAGACGCCGAAGGCGGTGAGGATGGATCGGCTGCGGTTGCGTCGTATGGTCTCCCATATCTCGGCAAAGAAATCGAGATCAATCATTGTGCGGCGAGGGCTTCAACGGGTTTAATACTTACGGCACGTTTGGCAGGGATATATCCTGCGATGATGCCGGCGATAATCATGACGAGGTTGGCAGCCATGACGATGCCGAGGCCCACAGTGGGGTGGAGGAACATCGTGAACTGCTTGTCGTCGGAAGGGGCCATGAGGGCATCGATGCCCTGGGTGAGGGCGATGCCGAGGAACATTCCGATGTAGCCGAAAAGCATGGTGATGAAGACGGCCTCGAGGAGGACGAGCCAGAGGATGGAACGGGGGGAGGCACCGAGCGCCTTGCGTATTCCGATTTCGCGGGTACGTTCGCGTACCGTAATCATCATGATGTTGGAGATGCCTGCAATACCGGCGATGAGTGTTGCGAGGCCTATGATCCAGATGAACGACTGAATGGCAGTGAAGATGCTACGTGTCTGGAGATAGTTCTCGTGGTTGTTCCATATCCAGACGGCGTGGTCTTCGGGGTTGTAGTCGTAGAGGCGGGCGAGGGCAGCACGCACCTCCTTGTTGAAGGCTTCGTTCTCCTCTTTGGAATGGAGTCTGTGCAGTTCGAGTTCGAGGCGGTCGTAATGACCGTCGGGCGAGAAGAGCGCGATGGAAGTGGAGAGGGGAATGTAGCTTTTGTGACCGCTGTCGCCGCCACGGGGATGATAGATGCCCACCACCTGGAAAGGGATGCCCGCGACATTGACCCAGCGCCCGAGGACCTGCTCGGGTTCGCAGCCGGGGAAAAGGGAGGGCAGGGATTGGTCCTTGAGGAGGATGACCTTGCGGCGACCGGAGATGTCGCTGCTGTTGATACGGCGTCCGGCGACAATGCGTTCGCCATTATCCAACAAGCCGGCGGCCACACCATTGACATCACTGGAGACGTATTCGTTGCCACAGGCAATGACCTTGGAGTCGTACACCTTGGGAGTGACGGCCCCGATGTGGTCGGGAAAGGTCTGCTGCAGGAATTCAGCGGTGCGGTCGTCGAACTGTATTCTGCGTCCCTTGGCCCATCCATGCCACTCCGTGTCGGTGGTGCCGGGATAGAGTCGCATGAAGTTCTGGGCGTCGGAACCGAAATTGGACATCATGCCGTTCAACAACCCGTTGCCGGCACCGAGGAGCACGATGAGCATGAAGATGCCCCATGCGATGGAGAATCCTGTGAGAGCTATCCTCAGTTTGTTGCGGGACATGGAGATGTAGATTTCTCCGAGGATGTCAAAGAGCATGACGGGGCGGATGGGTTTTATGGGCTTTATGGGTTATTTAATCTCTTCCACTTCGATGGTCTCAACGACATCGGAGGACTCGTCGGCGGGACGGTTGTAGAAGCCGGAGAGGACGAGATAAACGATGATGATGGCGAAGTGGGCAATGACCTCGGTGAAATAGATGCCGACACAGCAGAGCAGGAGACCGGCAATAACGATGAAGAAGCACAGAATGCCGAGGCCGATGAGACCCATGACATGTCCGCTGGTGCTGTTCCAACCACGGCTGATGGCTTCACCGAATCCGATTTCGGGATTGTCGATGAGGTAGTAGGAAACCGTGCTGAGACGTGCGCCCAACCAAAGGCCGGGGATGATGCAGAGGCAGATGCCGAGGCAGACGATGATGCCGTAGAGGAGCTGCCATGCAATGTACTTGACATAAGTCATGACGGGCATTTTGCAGGGTTCGATGCTAATCTCGGAAGTCTTGCCCTTGGCGAGGGAGAGCATGATGGCCGTGAGGGCGCAAGTGAGAACAAGGGAGAGGAGCATACCGAGCAGAGAACCTCCCGAGAAGGCCGACTGGGAAAGCAGGGCAGAGTAGTCCTGCATGATGGCCTGGGGATCGGGATTGCCGCTCTGATACTTAGAAACGAACTCAGTGTAATCAGCGGGGTTGACGGAGGTGAAAGCGCCTTCTACGAGGCTGATGACGAGAAGAATGAGGGCCAGAAGAAGGCCGTGCTTTTTGGTGAGGGCCCAAGCCTGGTCGAGCACCTCGGAAACTGTGAAGTTGTACATATTTTTAATTTTTTTATGGGTTTTATGGGTTTAATGGGGTTGATGGGGGGGGGCTTATCCCCTGAAAGCTCCGGACTCGATACGGCCGTCGTGGATGTGGATCCGGCGGTCGGTCTGGGCGGCGATGTCGGCCTCGTGGGTTACGATGATGACGGTCATGTTCTGTTCGCGGTTGACACGGCGCAGGATGTCCATGACCTCCTGGGTGGTGTGGGAATCGAGGGCACCGGTGGGTTCGTCGGCGAGGATAATCTTGGGCCGGGCGATGAGAGCCCGGGCGATGGCGACGCGCTGTTTCTGACCGCCGGACATCTCGGAGGGGTAGTGGTCGGCCCAGTCGCCGAGTCCCATCATGCGGAGGTATTCGAGGGCGAGTTCGTTGCGACGGCGTCGGGAGACCCCCTGATAGTAGAGGGGAAGAGCTACATTCTCCATCGCATTCTTGAAGCCGATGAGGTTAAAGCTCTGGAAAACGAATCCGATGAGGCGGTTGCGGAGTTCGGCCGCACGTGTCTCGCTGAGGTTGCGTATGAGGGTTCCGTTGAGGTGATACTCGCCGGTGTCGTAGTTGTCGAGAATGCCCAGGATGTTGAGCAGGGTCGATTTGCCGGATCCTGAAGCCCCCATGATGCTGACGAGTTCGCCCTCTCCGATGTGGAGGTTGATGCCCTTGAGGACGTGGAGCGGCGTAGCCGAGGGATAGGTCTTGTTGATGTTAACCAGGTCGATCATTGAGCAGGAGCAGTTATGGCTTGTTGACGCCGGCTGATGATATTGCCGAGGGCATCGGCCACGTCGGCGGGTTTGACACCGAGGAGCATCATCTCGTCGGCGAGTTTGGGCAGGGCTTCGTCGAGGAGTCGCTGTCGGCGGAAGTCCTCGATGCGTGAAAACGCATCGGCAGTGAGGTAGTTGCCCTTTCCTCGCTGGGTTACGACAATGTCCTGGGCGATGAGACGTTCGATGGAACGCTGCACCGTGTTGGGATTGACCTCCAGCTGGACGGCCAGATCGCGTACGGAGGGGAGCTGCTGTCCGATCTGGAGTTCCCCCTTCAGCACCTTGTCACAGATCCAGTCGACAATCTGGAGGAAGATGGGGTTGTTATTCTGAAATTCCATTGTCTTTGCGGTTTTCTTTTGTTATTACGTATTGAGAGTAGAGTTCGAGGACGGCCCCCACGATGGTGACGGGGAGCCAGTAGCGTCCCTCACCGCGGAAGACATAGAACGCGGCGATAACGTAGCAGATGCCACAGATGGCGCGGATACGGCTCATGCGGCGCAGGCGCAGGTTGTTGCCCTTGTAGGCCTGGGTAAGGTGGTCGATGGCCACCATGGCCGCACCGACAGAGAATATCCACGGACCGCCTGCAGGCCAGAGAAGCATGCAGAGGATGCCAGCCACGAGGAGGACGTAACCTATCGCATCAAGATATTTCATTTGGCCTGACGGTTAGCGATTTGACGATAGAAAATCCATTGGAAAAGAAGGGCCAGAGGAATCTGGAGCCAGAGGATGACTTTGATTACAGTGGCGAGAACGTGGAGGGCGGGGGCGTGCAGTTCGGGATGCTCGGCGAAGGATGCCACGACACCGACCATGACAATCATGCTGACAATGACGAGGAAGACATAGGCCAGCAGGAAGACGCCGATGGACTTGAGGATGCCGTTGTGTTTGAACAGCATATTGACCACACACCAGAGGCCGAAGGTGCCGAAAGAAATGACGGGAGTCATCCAAATAAAGAGGCGCATCACGGAGGTGTGAATCACATCAAACTGATTCTCGCCGGACTCGGTGACACTCATGAGTTTCTTGGCCATGTTGAGACTGTTCCAGGGATTCATCCACCAAGAGAACTCGGGGTAGGTGAGCTGGCAGATGAGCATGGAGACGGCATAGACGACGAGATAGAGCACCTGCATGCCGATGACGACGAATGCGAAGTCGGCAAGCATGACGATGTATTTCTCGATGCGCGACCCGGGGAGTGCCAGATACTGGAGAGAGGTCTGGGGATTGGTGAACTTGCGGTGGAGAATGACAGTGGTGAGGATGCCCACAATCATGGTGGCATACTCAAAATAGTTCATGACGCTGACGTTGGCGAAGGTCACAAGCGCCTCGCCGGACTGGGGCGTCATGGGAAGGAGACCCATGGAAGTCTGATTCCAGTAGGCCATGATGAAGAGGGCGGCATAGAGGCCGACGACGATGGCCAGGGTGAATTTGATTTTGCCTTTATCGACAGCCCAGTCGTAGCACAGGAGGTTCCTGATACGGGACCATTGAAGGGAAGTATTCTGTTTCATAGCGTTTGTATTCATGCTGGTTGAAAATCAGTCCTCAAGAGGGGAGAAAAGGGTGCGGATGCGGTCCTTGTGGGAGATGACGGCATTGAAGAGCATCTTCATATTGACCGAAGTCTCGGGTTCGTCGGGACGGCGCACCACGACACTCCATGGTCCCACAGGAGAACCCTCGGTGTAGAGGACCTCGTCGCCCTCGCCGGCATGGCGGAAAGCGAGCCGCCCGGACACCTCGTCAATCGAGGCATTGAGGAGGACGCCTTCGTTCTCGAGAATCACAATCCTGTCGATGAGAGAGTCGATGTCATCGACCTGGTGGGTGGAGATGATGACGGTCTTGCCCTCGTCGCAGAGGCCGGCTACCAGCCGGCGGAAAATGCTCTTGGAAGGGATGTCGAGACCGTTGGTGGGTTCATCCATTAATAAATAAGGAGTATTGCAGGCGAGCGAGAGAGAGATGAGCGCTTTCTTCTGCTGACCGAGCGAGAGGGTGGTGAGCTGCTTGTTGCGGGGCACCTGGAACTCGTTGAGGGCGCTCTCGAAGATGCTCTGGTTCCAAGTGGGGTAGAAGGGTGCCGTGACACGCGCGAGATCCTCGACGGCAACGGGCAGGATGGCCTCAGCCTCGGGCACAAGACGTATCTTCTCAAGCATGGCGGGATGCTGCCGGCGGGGATTGTAGCCAGCCACCGTGTATTCACCTTCGCCGATAAGGGAGCCGCAGAGAATCTTGAGCAGGGTGGATTTGCCGACGCCGTTCTTGCCGAGCAGACCGTAGATGTGGCCTTCGGGCAGACTCAACGAGATGCCTCGCAGCACGGGCTGATGCCTGTAGTATCCGTAACGCAAATCATTCAGTTCAATCATATTTAATTAGTGTATTAGTGAATTAGTACACTGCAAAGATAGGACACTAAGACGATATGACAAAAGAAAAAAGCGAAAAAATAAAAAAGAAAGGGAAAATCGAGGTGATTTTCTCTGAAATGCAATCTTAGGATTACAATTTTTCGAGTTTGGCGAATTTCAGTAGGAGTGTTTTGAGTCCCATGACCGAGAACCGGACCTTGAGGCGAGTGTTGTCGCCTTCGCCCTCGATGGCCGCTATAACCCCCTCGCCGAACATGTTGTGGCGGATACGGTCGCCCACGGCGTAGGAAACGCCGGCGGGGGAGGCTGTGACGGATTTTACGGAGGGGACGGTGGGTGCGGATTTTACGGAGGGGATTGAAACTTTGGATAATCCGGAGGGAACGGATTTCACGGGGGTGCGGAACACGCCGCCGAAAGAGCCGGAGGAGGCAGCCGAATAGTCGGTGCGCGGGGAGATGTCGTTGGTCTGGCGGATGTAGCGGCTGTCGATGTCCTTGAGGAACCGAGATGGCGCATTCGCCTCGCTTCGTCCGTTGCGGAATCGCGACTTGGCATAGCTGAGAAAACAGTTCACCTCGGCACGGGTAATGGCCACATAGAAGAGACGACGTTCCTCCTCGATGCCGCCCAGCTCGTTGAAACTCATGTCGTTGGGGAAGAGGCCTTCCTCCAGTCCGACGACAAAGACATTGGGGAATTCGAGACCCTTGGCGGAATGAATAGTCATGAGGGACACGCAGTCGCGGTCGGCATCGTCCTGCTCGTTGGGATCGACATCGCCCGAGAGGGATACGTCCTGGAGAAAGTCCATGAGATGCGTCTCGTCGGGACGACCCTCCTCAATGGCCGAATGGACAAAGATATCGATGGCTGAGAGGAGTTCCTGGACGTTCTCCTGGCGTGATTTACCCTCGACCGAAGTATCTGCCCCCAGGTCGGCCTTGATTCCGGATTGGGCGATAATCTCCACCGCCGTCTCGTAGGCATTGAGATTGTCGGCCATGGCACGGAAGTTGTCGATGAGGAGTGTAAACGAGTGGAGGCGTTCGGCAGTGGGCCGGTTGACCTTCACCCCGTAGGAGAGCGGGTCCTGACAAATCTCGTAGAACGACTTTCCCTGGGCAGTGGCGGCCTCGGCCACACGCGAGAGGGAAGTGTCGCCGATGCCTCGGGCGGGGTAGTTGACGACGCGTTTGAAGGCTTCTTCGTCGGCGGGATTGACGGTGAGGCGCATATAGGCCAGAATATCCTTGATTTCCTTACGCTGGTAGAAGGACAGACCTCCGTAGATGCGATAGTCGATGCCGTTCTTGCGGAGGCTCTCCTCCAGGCTGCGGCTCTGGGCATTGGTTCGGTAGAGGATGGCGCAGTCGGAGTAACGGAAGCGGTCGCGGTCGTGGAGAGCGGCAATCTGGCGTGAGACCTGGAATGCCTCCTCGAGGTCGGAGTAGTTGCCCGTGAGCTGCAGGAGGGAGCCGCGCTCCTTCTCGGAGAAGATGGTCTTGGGGATTTGCTGCCTGTTCTTGGCGATGAGGCTGTTGGCGGCCTCGACGATATTCTGAGTGGAACGGTAGTTCTGTTCGAGTTTGAAGATGCGGGTACCGGGAATCGACTTGGTCATGTCGAGGATGTTGCGGATATTGGCCCCGCGGAAAGAATAGATGGACTGGGCATCGTCGCCTACGGCCGTGAGGTGACGGTGGTCGCCCACGAGCTGTTCGACGATGAGGTGCTGGGCACGGTTGGTGTCCTGATACTCATCGACGAGGACATAGCGGAACCACTTTCGGTAGAAGTCGAGCACGTCGGGGAAGTCGCGGAACAGGATGTTGGTGTAGAGGAGGAGGTCGTCGAAGTCCATGGCCCCCGCCTGGCGGCACCGATTCCAATAGCGCAGATAAATCTCGGAGGTCTGGCTGCGTCCCGACTTGCGGTCGTAGTCCATGAGCTGGGCGTTGCCGCGATACATGGATGGGGTGATGAGGTTGTTCTTCATGTTGGAAATATAAGCCTGCACACTTGCGGGTTTGTATTTCTTGTCATCGAGCTGCATCTCCTTGATAATGGTCTTGAAGAGGGAACGCGAGTCGGACTGGTCGTAGATGGTGAAGTCGCGCTTGTAGCCGATGCGTTCGGCCTCCTTTCTCAATATGCGTGCAAAAACGGAGTGGAACGTGCCCATCCAGAGGCGTCGGGAGAGGTTGGGCCCGACGAGCGTGGTGATACGGTTCTTCATCTCGGTTGCGGCCTTCTTAGTGAAGGTGAGGGTCAAAATCTCGTCGCTGTGGTAACCGTTCTGGAGAAGGTAGGCTATCTTGTAGGTGAGGACGCGCGTTTTGCCGGAACCGGCACCCGCTATAACCAACTGAGGACCGTCACAATACGTAACGGCCTCTCGTTGGGAACTGTTCAGTTGGGAGAGAAATTCTGCTTCCATTTAGAATTTGAAACCAAAAGTCACATCCCATGACATGATATTGGACTTCATGTCGATGTGGTTGGCCGTGACTGCACCGTCTTCACTGTAAGAACTCATGACAGCATTTCCGTTGTCGAAGCCCATGAGGGCGTCGGTGGTGGGGAAAGCCGCAATCTTGTCCTTGCGGAACTGGTCGACAAAAGCGAGGTCAATGAACCAGCCGTGGCCCTTCCAGCCGCAGCCTATGCAGAAGTAGTGCTGGTCGTCGGTGACGGAGTAGTTGGGTTTGGTGGAAGAGGAGAAGAGCGTCTCATTGTCGTCGCCCCAGGTGCCCGAACCGTCGGTCGTGAACCAGGAACGTCCTGCCATCTCGTCGAAGACCTCCTTCTTGAAGGGTGAGGTGCGGTACTGATAGCCTACACGAAGCGAGAAACGGGGTGTGGCACGGAACTCGCCGCCTACTTTGAAGATGTGCTGGGGCTGCATGTAGTCCTTGATGACATCGTTGGTGACATCTAGGAGATCCTGATCATTTGACTTGTCCTCCTTGTAGGAAGCGGACGAGAAGTCCTTCATGTCGTACTCAAAACTGACGAGACCGCGGTTGCCGATGACGTAGGCCGTGGAGAACTGGAGTTCCCAGGGCGTGTTGATGCGGTACTTGTACTCGTAGGAGCCGGTTCGGCTCTTTCCTCCAGTGGCATTGGTGTACATCGAACCGTCGTAGATGTCCTTCATATACATCCATGTGGGCGTATGGAAAGAGAGGCCGATGCGCCAGGCATCGATGGGTTTGAAGAGCAGTCCGAGCTTGAGGTTCACACCGGAACCTTTGGACTCAAGGTTGTTGAAATAGTCGGTGTAGCTGCCTGTGTTCTTATAGTCCTCGTTGTACTCACTCTCGACAATGGAGTTGAAATCGACGATGCTGAGGGTGAGGCCGGCGTAGATCATGTTGCTCCAGTTGGCCGCCGCCGAGATGTTGTACTCGTCCATGCGGGTCTTCTCCCGGACGGAAAGAGTCTGGGTATTGGCGAGTCCCTCGGCCTGGTCGAAGCTGCACACACCGACGAGATTGCCGCTGGCATCGCGAGCATCGTCGAGGGCATAGCTGTTGTAGCCCATCTCTATCATGTTTTCGGGACGGTCGGTCTCGAGGTAACCGGGGGTGTTGTAACGCCCCGTGTTGACCAGGAAATTGTTGGCCTGGTTGGCCAGATAGGCACCGAATGACGAATTGGGATTGCCCAGATAGGAGCGGTATTTGCGATCTACACCCTCAGAGTGGTTGAAGCCGACGCCGATGTTGAAATTGATGAGTTCACCGGCATCTTCGGTATTGAAGGAAATGACATAGGTGAGGTTGCTCATCGAGAATCCCGTCTTGCGAGTATCCTTCTCGATATCGCCCTTGGTGGAGGTGTTGTAGGTTGTCACCTGGGGCGTGAAAGACACCTCGCTGGTGCCGCGGTAGATGCCCAGACCGGCTGGGTTGTCTGTCATGGCCGTAGCGTCGCCGCCCACGGCACCGAAAGCTCCGCCCATGGAACGGTAGCGGGCTGTGCCTGAGAGCGTAGTCTCGGAGAAACGAGATGCATCGACTACATTCTGAGCATTGGCAACTGTAGTAAACAGCACTGCCGGAAGGATTATCGGGAGATATTTCATCAGATTCAAAATATTATCAAATATTAAAGAGAGGAAAGGGGTTAACGACGACCGCCGCCGGAGCGACCACCGAAGCTTCCGCTACTACCGCCGGATCGACCACCGAAGCTTCCGCTGCTTCCGCTGGAACGGCCACCAGAGTAGCTTCCGCCGGAGTAGGAGGAAGACGACGAGTTGGAAGGCGTGTAGGAACGGGTAGAAGAGCTGCTGGAGCTGTTGCTGGAGTTGTTGCTGGAGCTGGACGCGTTGTTGTAGGAACGCGATGAGCCGCTGCGGTAGGAAGAGGACCGGGTCGCGGTACTGCGATTGAACGAATTGCTGCTGGAAGCGGCGCGTTCGGTAGAGCGGTAGGTGCGTCCGCTGCTGTTCTGGCGTACGCCATTGGCCTGCCGGCGCGCATTGCTGTTGTTGGCCTGGGCCCGGTTGGCAACGGTTGCAGCGGAACGGGTGTAGTTTTCACCGCGGTTACTGCGAACGGTAGTTCCACCGGTGGTGAGGTTGCGGCTGTCGGAGCGGGTTCCGGCGTTACGCGAGATCTGGTCGTTGCTCATCCGCATGTTGCTGTTGCGGTTGGCAGAAGCCCCGCGAGTGGAATAGGAAGCCCCGCCGCCCTCGATGCCGCTGCGGCGAGCATCGGCCGTGTAGTGACGGTTGTCCGGACGCCGTGCACCGTTACGGTTGTTGCGGGCATAGCTGCCGCCCATGTTGTTGGTGCGGGGACCCTGGTTGGGAAGGGAATGCCATCCGTGATGGCTGCCACCATAGTAAGGCCCGTAATAGTGGGGGAAGGGACGGTAGAAGGGGGAATACCAGCCGCCGTACCAGCCCGTGTAGTAGCCGTAGTTCCAACCCCAGTACCAGCTGCCGTAGTGGAACCCGAATGAGGGAGACACGTACCACCACGGATCCCAGTAGCAGTAATCCCAGTAGAACGGATCCCAGTAGGCGACATCCCAATAGGGATTCCAGATATGGTAGGAGCACCAGGGATTGTGGAACCGGCGGATGCGGTCGGTATAATAATAGTTTTCAACCACATAGACTGTGTCGTGGATGATATTGTCGTCGGCAGAGGCCTGTTCGGTACCGAACTGGAAGTTCTGGTGCCTGTTGGACGTTACACTTTGGGTGTAGGTATCATCAGTCGATGCGGAATAGAGGGGCACATCGGCGGAGCGACGATTGTAGGAGTCGATGTCCCAGTCGTTGTTGGCATTGGTGGACCATTCTTCCATCACTGTCTCCCGGACGGGTTCGTACCTCTCGGCGCTACTGCTGCTGAAGTAGATGTCGTCATCATACTGCGCATAAGTGAAAGTTGCTGCCGGCAAGGACACCGCCATTGCGAGTGCAGCCAGAATCATCTTTTTCATCGTTGCTGTTAATTTTAGTTTATAAAGTATGTAACTTCATTTGTTGGTGCAAAGATAGCATTTTTTTTAATTTTCAGACATCAAAAACGCAAATTTAACCCTAAATCTTCAAAAAAATCAATGAATTGTTCATTTTTATCGATGAATTGTATCCCGAAATGGGAATTTTTATTAAATTTGCAGCACAAAACTAAATTCTTCGACTCTATGAATTATATCGAACTGCATCTGCATCCACAGCCGATGAGTGAAGCCACATGCGATATCCTGGCATCGCTGCTTGCGCCACTGGGGTATGAAAGTTTCACGAATGCCAAAGACGGGCTGCTAGCCTACTGTCCGACGGACAAGTATTCGGCCACAGGCGTACAGAAAGTGCTGGAAGATTTTCCCGTACCGGACGTCACATGTTCGTTTACAGCCCAGGAAGTAGCCACCGAAGACTGGAATCTGGAGTGGGAGGAGCAGCAGAATGTAGAGCCCATCGTGATCGGCAAACTCTGTGCGGTTCATTCTCCGTTGGCTACCGATATCCCCGCCTGCCGCTATGATATAGTGATTGAACCCCGGATGTCGTTCGGGTCGGGTCACCATGAGACGACGGCCCAGTTGCTCGAGGAAATACTTCGAGTCCCACTGAAGGGCAAGACCTGTCTGGACATGGGCACCGGCACGGGAGTGCTGGCAATTCTGTGTGCCAAATGCGGAGCCAAACGTGTCAGAGCCATTGAAATCGACGACTGGGTTGCCGCCAATGCGACCGACAATGTGATGGTGAATGGTGTGAACGAAATCGTGACGGTGGACTGTGGCGACGCTTCTTTGTTGCAGGAGTACGGCTCTTATGACCTGATAGTGGCTAATATCAACCGCAATGTGCTGATTGCCGACATGGAGACTTACGGGCGTGTGCTGAAATATGACGGAGTCCTGCTTATGAGCGGATTCTTTGAAGAAGACATACCGCTGATCCGGGCCAAGGCGGAACGCCTGGGTTTTGAGTTCGGGTACAGCAAGAGCCGGAACCATTGGGCGGTGGTGGCAGTGCACAAGCCGATTATGAGCGAATAACGATTCACCCCACCCCTTCTTGAAAGGAGGGAGAAGACGAGGGGGGAGTCGGAATATATAGAATAAAAGTAAAAGGACCACGGGTTAATCCTGTGGTTCTTTGTTTTGATTCGCTGCCCTGCGTTTTGCCTTGGCACGGCGACGCTGTTCCTTGCGTTTCAGGTTACGTTTGTGATTGCGAAGTTTCTGAGCCTCGGAGAGGGGCAGGGGTTCATGTACAGCCTCATGTAGAGCCGGCATCTTCTTCCGACGGGTTGAACTGTCGTTTCTGCTCTCGGGGAGTTTTGCGTTGTCGTAGAAGATGTTGTAGGGGAGCCGCAGTTCCGGCCGGAGTCCACTGTTCATGGCCCTAACGATGCGCCGGAATTCCGTTTTATTACTGTTGAGACCTTTGATGAAATGGGGGAGCGTTCGGTTTTTCCCGAGGTAGGTCTGGTTTTCTCCATAGAAAGAGCGGAACCGCTGGTAACACTGGATGGTGTAGAGCACGCTGCTTGCCTTTTCCTTGCCGATAAGGGCACCGTGGAGCAGTTCCTGGGTGTGGCTGATGCCAGCCTTGTCGGCAATGTCAGTCATCAGGACGGCCAATTTGGAAACTGTGTCGGCATGGGGATGTTCTTTCAGCAGGGTATAAAGAGCCATGCGGGTATGCTGCCAGAGGGTTGTACCCACCTCTTCGCAGCAATCCATATGAGTATTGTCTTCGAAATATTCGTTCAGACCCGGGAAAACATAGGGCAGGAGACCGCAGATGAGGAGGTCGTTGACGGCTTCACCGAAGGAAGCGGTCTTGAGGAGTTTGTTGAGTTCGTCACGCAGCCGTTTCGGGGCGGATTTGGCTATTTCTTCATGATAGTGCAGAATAGCGTCCCATGCAGCTTCGTCGAGACGGAACCCTTTCTGGTGTTTGAAACGGATGCCACGGAGCATACGCACGGGGTCCTGACGATAGATGGTTTCGGGATCGCGCGGTGTTCGCAGCAGCCCGGCATTGAGATCATCGAGCCCCTTTCCGGTTGGGTCGGCCACCTGTCCGGAATGGAGGTTCTTGTAGAGCGCATTGCAGGTGTAGTCACGCCGCACGGCATCCTCCTCGAGCGAACAGAACCGTGTTTCGAGCAAGGTTACACCGTCGTCAGCATAGTTCTCGACATGGGGCTCGACACATTCCACAAGGGTCAGGGCATCGTCAATGATGACGTCCATCGCCGTGGTTCCGTACCGCTGATAGTAGAACGGACCGCGACAAACGTCGGGATAAGTCTTGCACATGTATTCTACGAATTGCTTCTGTCCCTGGGGAAGGTCGATGAGCAGGTCGAGATCAGAATAACGTTCGCCCAGCAGCTCATCCCTAACGCAGCCTCCAACGAGCCAGATATGCATCCAGAACGGTGACTCTTGTGTGATAGTCTGCTTGATAAACTCAAGCGTCTTTTCGAATTTATTCATTAATTAACGGTGCAAAGATAGGAAAAAAAACAGACATGACAAAATAAATTGTCATTTTTTTTGCAAAGTCACCGAAAAACGCTATCTTTGCGGTCATGAAATACGAAAGTGTAATATTTGATTTGGACGGAACGCTGCTCAATACGATTGCCGACTTGGGCAATGCGGTCAATCAGGCACTGGTTCAGTTGGGCCTTCCTACATGGACCATGGAAGATTACCGCTGGAAGGTTGGCAACGGAGTGATGAAACTCTTTGAGCGTTCGCTGCCGGAGGAGTTACGTACTCCTATATATATAAATAAGGTGAAAGACCTGTTCACCCCATATTACGAAGCCCACGGACGGGACGCAACGCGACCCTATTCCGGCATCCCGGAACTGTTGTCCTCGTTGGCAGCCGCCGGAGCTTGTTTAGCCGTGGCCAGCAACAAGTATGATGCGGCGGTGAAGAAACTGATACCGTTCTATTTCCCGGAGACGCCGTGGGCGGCTGTGTGCGGCAACCGGGAGGGACAGCCAGTGAAACCCGATCCGGCCATCGTGAACGCCATCATTGCAGCAGGCGGGATGAGGCGGGAGACGACGCTCTATGTAGGCGACAGCAATGTGGATATACGCACGGCGCACAATGCGGGGATAGCGGCCTGTGGCGTCACCTGGGGATTCCGGCCCCGGACCGAACTGGAAGCCGAACATCCAGAATACCTGGCCGACCGGCCCGAAGAAATCTTCCGTATTGTGGAAGGATAAAAAACAGCTCCGAGACCCGGAGCTGTTTTTCAGTTTTGAGCGGAAGTATTACATTGGAATTTCGAAGAACTGCGGTTCGGATGATTGTTTCTCTTCTTCGGTTTCGGAAGAGATAGAAATACCTTCGTTAGTGTCGGTAATCTCGGCATCAATGGAACCTTCGACAATACCACTCTCGAAGCAACCGCTGTAGACGGGTACGATAGAGGTGCCCTGAACATCCGGTGTCAGATGGTAGTATTTATTGTCCGCATCCTTGGACATTATCTGCGGCTTGTAGAGACAATTGATTTTGAGCAGGATGTTCGGCTGGGAGCCTTCACCGTCCCAGATGATACCGCCCTGATGGGTGATGTTCTGTCCGCCGGTGATTTCAGGACAAGTGATGTCGCCGCGGTTGGAGCCGCCCACAATCTTACCGAATATGGTGAGTGAGGAGGGGAAGGTGATGTTGATGTCTCCGTGGGTGCGGATGGATCCGCGGTTGCCGCCTAGGAAGAAATCGCCGATGAAACATTCGGTGTAGTTGCGACGGAGCTGGAAGTCCTCGGGGAAGGCGTACATTGTCACAGCCTCCATATATCGGTCGAGGAGGGTTTTGCCGTCCCTGTCCGTCGCATAAGGATTACCCGAGAGGTTGTTGTATTGGCTAATTCTCTTGGCATATTCGTCCTTGATGAGATTGACACCGTTGGAGCCGAGGAAGACCTTGTTGGCCACAATCTGTCCGCCGATATCAAGACGTACCTTGCCCTGTCCGCCATCGGGTCCCAGAATCGTAGAACAGTTGCCGCCGCAGTAGATGGCGTCGTAGACGTATGTCATTCGGCGCGACATGTCACGACGCATACCGCCTGCAATCTCGATGAACGATTTTGCGATGTTGGGACGGTAGCGGTTGATGACCCTGATCTTCTCAATGTCGGAGGGTTTGTCGCCCCCAAGTGAGTCGATGGTGGGAACGAGGTAGTACCACTGGAGGTTCTCCTTGTCCCACATTTCGGTCACCTTGTTGACGGTGGAGTCGACCTTGTAGATATATTCACCGTTTCCGGCGCCGTAAATCTCGTCACAGGCTCCGCCGGAGATTTCGATATGGGTGCCGTTGTTGATGGTACCGGTGATGTCGTTGCCGCCGAATACACGTCCGAAGTTGCCGTTTGAGATATTCACGGTGACGCCATACTGAGTGGAGGCGAAGGTGACGGGCTCGATTTTTTCGATACGGCTTCCATCCGGGGTGTAGGTCATGCGGGATGCCTGGACAGTGCCCATACGGGAACCGCCGAATACATTCTTGGCCGAGAATTCGGGGTAGTTGAGATTGAGAGTATAACCAGGGATGCCGCCTACACCCGTGTGGAAGTTGCGGTCGGCAGCCTCGTTGTAGTAGATGACAGAGCCGACGTTGCAGCCGCCGTAGACGGTGCCGGCATTACCCTTGCGCAGACGCCACTTAGGCTGTACGTTCATATCCATCTCGTTGTTGCCGCCGAAGATGCGGTGTATATTGTCCTCGGGATAAATCTGATGACCGTTATCGACCAGACCGTCGCGGATAGATTTCATCGCAGTCAGCCACTTGCCCCGCTGGTAGCAGTCGGTCATGATGTCGTTGTCGAAAGTGGCGCGTTTGGAGACGTTATTGTCGTTGTAACGTACCGAAATGACGATATCCTTGTCGACCACCGAGTTGTTGCCACCGCCATAGAGGTTCATGATGGAACCGCCTGTGACCTCGACATACGCAGAATCGACATGGGGACGCCGTTTGCCGGTGAGGAGCACAGAGTCGCGGTCGGTCTGGAGGTATCCTCCCTCGTAGGAACGGCGGATGCGTGAATAGTTCTCGAGGTGGGGACCGTAGTTGCCGTTGCCGGCCGCAAAGACTTCACCCACGAACGGGAATCCGGTATAGGATCCGTCCGCCTTGGAATCCTCGGTGATGCGCACGAACGTGTTGCGACTGGTGTGTTTGTCCTCCAGATAGGGCTTCACCTTGCCCACTCCGATGTAGCCTGCCACGTCGTTGCCACCATAAACCTTACGGACGATGGTGTGGAAATGGTATTTGGAGTGGTCGTTGATTTCGACGTATGTGCCGCCTTCGATGTCGGCCATACGGGCACCGCCGAAGACCTGATCGACGATACCGCTATAGACATATACGCGCGTGCCGGTTCCAGCCGGAGCCTTGTGGCCGGGCATGAGGACGCTCTTGCTGACGATGGAACCCTGTCGTCCGCCGCCGAACATCTTGCCCCACAGCCCCTTGCGCGTAGCCAGGAGGGGAGAAACGCCCTTCACTTCGCCGTCGTAGGTCACCTGGGTGCGTCCCACCACAGCACCTCTCATACCGCCGCCGAATGCATCAAGCAGGTTGGGGATGCAGACCGTCCCATTGAGACGTGCACCCGTCATGGAAATGTAGGTGTTGCCGATGACCTCGGTTGAGTCGCCGTATCCGCCGCCGTAGAGGATGCCGACGTCGGTGTTCAGCCAGTTGGAGGCGTTAAAGATGGGGCCTTCTTCCGACATGTTGGAATCTTCGCCTACGATATCCGCATGGAAATTGATAGACGAAGCACCGTAGATGATGCCTCTGTAGAAGCAACCCGCATACATATTGCAGCCGTAGAATTTGGTTTTGCCAGTCGTAGGGTTGACTTTGTAGGTTACGGGTTCGAATTTATTGAACACGTTGATCTGCATGCGGTGGTACTGCGGAGTGTTGAGGTTCATGGGGATGAACCCGCCGATGCGCTCACGCTTGACACCCATATCGAGGCCTTCGGTCTCGGTGTAGGAGAGATAGGCATTGTTGCAACCGCCTGTCACCGACTTGTGGATGGTGAGGCCTGGGGGCAACGTCAAAATATAAGTGGAGTCGGACGTCATCGAACCCCGGTTACTGCCACCGAAGAATACGCTGATGTCAATATCCCGGGCATCCATTTCTCCGGGAGTCTCGAATTCGCGGCGGTCACCGAAGAAGTCGATGATCGGATGGTTGTTGTGGAATGAGTTGTCGGCATTGAAGGTAAGCTGAGGCATGCCTGCAAAGTCAATCATCGAGCAGTAGTGCTGGAAGTCCTCGTTGGAACGGAAGCCCTTGATCCATTTGCCTGCATGTTTGTGGTAGGGGATGTTCTTGAGCAACCCCTTGCCGTCGGAACCCATGAAGAACGAACGCATCATGACGTGGGAACCCAGGTTGATGTAGATACGTCCGCGGTTTGGCACTGGTACTTGGCGTTCGGCTCCGAAGTTGTTGTCGGCAAAGAGAGAGTCGCGCTTGAAGATGCCGACAGAAGCACAGTTGCCACCGCCGAAGAACGAGCCTTCCAGCATCACACGGTTGTTCTCGTCAATGCCGGCCATGCGAATCCTGGTGCAAGCCACATGAGGCAGTGCAAATTCATGTGCGTCGGGATTGAAGAGGGTGATAATCGTCGTCGTGGTATCGAAGGGTGTGGGAATATGCATGGTGCTCAGGTGTCCGTTGCCGGCACCATAGACGCTGTGACGGATGGTACCGCCCCAGATGTCGAGATTGACACCATAGTTCTCGTTGTTGCTTCCTGCAATTTTTCCGCTCATGTCATTTCCTCCGTAAACCGAAGCCAGGAAGAGCCGTTTGTTGGCTTCAGCATCGGTCTGGGAACCGATGGTGACATGCGTCTCGCCCGTCACGTCTCCCATGAAACCGCCTCCGAATACATTGTAGGCCAGGCCCGAGAGAACATTGATGTATGTTCCGGTTGTATAGGTGCGCGTGTTGGTGGAGATGAGTTTGTCGGATTCGTTGAGCAGGGAGTCGCGCAGCCCCACCTTGCCGTAGACACTTCCGCCGTAGATATTGCGGACCAGGGTATTGCCCTTCATGGTGATGTGGGTCGAACCGTGGACAGCACCCGTGAAACCGCCTCCGAGCACATCGATGAACGAAACGTGGGGCATCATGCGGGGTTCGTCGCTGTCGAATTCCCTGTTGCGACCGCTGACACCGAAGTACATGTGGTGGGCAGCCTTTTCGTCGATATCGTCCTTGACATCGAGCGTGACATATGTATCACCCATTACGCGGGCAGAACTGCCGTAGCCGCCTCCCATGAGAGAGAACTGCTTGTTCCAGAGCTTGCTGTAATCCCAATGGCTGATGCCGGCTTCCCTGATGAACGATTCGGAGAAGAGTGAGCGATAGGCTTCAATGTGGGTATTGCCGTGAACAACCGAGAAGCGGCGTCCGCCTCCCACTATGTTATAGAGACGGTCAGTCTCGAAGAAGTTTTTTTCGTCAGACCACGCGAACTCGCCGCCGCGGATATAAATCCAGGTGTCGCCTTCAATGTCGGCCGATCCTTTGTGGGTGGTATTCTGTCCGGTGGAGAACAGACCGTTTCCACCGCCGTAGATGGCGTTGCGGAAACGTCCGCCTTCGATGTCGATGTGGGCACAGCCGTCCTCGTATTCCGGAAGTTCGCCGGTCTTGAAAACCGTGCCGGCCATACCACCGCCGTAGATCGGTTCGTCAAACAGTGCGTCTCCCGAAACGTGGATATTCGCAGAACCGTAGATGGCAGCCATCTGACGGACATCGTTGATGTCGGCGTTCTCGCTATTGGCTCGATAGGCCACACCGCGACCGGCGCCGTAAACACTTTCCTGAACGTGTCCGCCGGAAAGGTCGATCCAGGCTTTGCCATAGACACAGCCCAGTCTGGAAACGTTGCTCCTGTCGAGTCTGATGCCCGAGGCTGTACGGCTGTACCCTGCATCGTCGAGATTGTCGTAGTAAACCAACGTACCGCGACCGCCGCCGAAGATGTTGTGTTCGACAACTGCTTTATCCTTCAACTGTACGAAGATGTCGCCGAAAACGGATCCGCCTTGAGACGAAGCGTAGCTTGTAGGAAGGTGGGCACTGTAGCCGTAGCCGCCGCCATAGACCGAGCCCCTTACAAGAGCGGAATTCTGGATATCGACGTGAATCTCGCTTTTGCTCAAATCGATGATTTCCTTTCCGTCTATGGAAATCTTGGGCATCTTGCCTTTGGCCTGTTCATAGATGCCGTAGGTGAGACGGCCTTGATTCAGATAGGGCACATGCGGGTCGAACGTGTGGTGGATATCCTTGCCGAGACCGACCACACCGCCGGCACCGCCACCATAGACTTCACCATTGACAGTGCCTCCGTAGAGTTCGAGGAAAATATTGCCGTAGAAATAGGTCTGGCAGGAATCGATGAGTTCGTCGTCGGGATGGATGCTGTGTCCGTTACGTCCCAGAGAACTGCCGTAGAGCTCGGATATCGTTCCGCCGTAGAGGTTGAAGATCACCTGTCCGAAATAGGAGTCGGCAGGACGTGTCACCGTCTGCCCGTTCTCAATGACATGTGCTTCACGCCCATAGCCGAGATTGCCGCTGATAACACGGCCCACATGAGACGGGGCATTCACCTCAATGGTGTCGGTGGCAAAGCACGAACCGTCGGCCTGACCGCCCACGAGGAGAGCGACATCGTGGGTGTAGTGTTTGGGGTTGTCGTTGTTTGCGATCTCTATGCGTACGAAAGAGCGGATGGGATTCTCCGGCGAACCCGACACGTTGCCGGTATGTGGCAGTTCACGTCCGGAGCGGTCGCCTGCAATGATGCGTCCGTAGTGCCCAGAATAGAATATGACACGGTGAGCCCGGCGTCTGATGTCGGGATTGTCATTGTTGTAGTAGCCGCCGAACACCGAGATGTTGGGGGCGTTGATGCCGGGCTGGAAGCCTCGTGTTGCCGGCATTGCGGCATAGTCCTCCATCTGGAGACCGTCGCCCATCGTCAGGTTGTTATCCTGGGCGTAGAGTACAAAAATGTCGCCGTCGAAGTCGTCACTTCCGTGCAGTACCAGCGATTCGAAACGAGTCTCGGCATCGATGACGTTGCACTCGCTGATCATTTTCAAACGGCCGTTGCAGATGTTGCCGTAGAGACCGGTAATGGTGGCCGGTTTGTCTTTGACGAAATATTTGAGATTTCTCTTTTTCTGATACTGGTCGTGATGGGTGTTGAATACAGCCTCGTCATAATCACCCATAATGACAATCATGTTGTTCCAGGAGGTGCCTCCCTCGGCTTCCGTCTTAAGCAGTTCGTAAGCCCGTTTCAGGGTCTTGACCGCTGTCTCGGGCGATTTTCCGTCGTTGGCATCATTACCCTCGGCATATTCCTTGCCGTTGTGGGTATAGCGTTTGGCATCCTCGCCGGTTATGGCGTGGGCAGCCACGTAGACGGGACGGTGGAAAGAATAGAACGTTGCGATGATGCAGGAGGGGAACCTGCGATGACGGGCAACGACGTGGTAGCAGTGGGTGCTGTCGGCGCCGGTCAGGGTCTGGCTTCTGCCGAAGACCTTGTGAGCACGGTCCATGTCGTGCCAGGAGAAACTGAAGTCTTTGGAAACGTCCTGCTTGTCCTTGGAGAGCACGGCTGCGGTGAGGTTGTAGTTATTTCCCGAACGCTTGACATCGGTGATGACCACGTGGAGGGGCTCGGCCTCGATGTCGACGGAGCGGCTGGCAATAACTTTCTTGCCATCCATCACCTCGACGCTGAGCATATTGTCGGAAATGCTGTGTGGAATGCTTACGCGTGGACCGGTTTCTTTCAGTTCCTCACGGTTCAGACGCCACACATATTTGTGTTTCTTCTCGCTGTTGTCCGACAATTGGACATGATAGTCCGTTTCGCTGTCCTTGATAATCTGGGCAGACAGTATGTTACTGTCGAAGGTGCTGCCGATGGCGTCTTTGTCGGTAATCCGGCCCTGCTGTTTGTCCACATGGAAGGTGACACTCTGGTTCCAGAGGCCGGCTTCGAGATAATTGATTTCTCCGAAGCTGTTGTGAATCTGTCCTTCAAGACTCGAATAGTTTTCTGTAAAAATCTGGGGGCTGGGTTCGTAGGCACCGACCAGAGGGCCTATGGAGATGAAGGAAACCTTGCCGTTTTTCCTTCCCGAACTGGAGCATTCATTGATTACTTTCATTCCCCTCACCGTACAGTTGCGAATTTCGGCATTGGGATACATCGTGCCCACGAGACCGCCAAGGATAAGGTCGTCCCCCATATCGTCTTTGGCATTAGCGTGGTGGAACGAGATGTTCTCGACGTGCAGGTTGCAGATCTCAGCCTTGTGGTTGGCATCGCCGCCCAGGGCGGGGAAGAGGGCCAGGCGCTGGGGCAGACGTGAATGGAGCACACTCACATTGATGTTGCGGATGGTGTGACCATCGCCGTCGAAATGTCCCAGGAACGACACCATACCCTTGAAGTTGGGGAAACTCCACTCGATGTTGTTGAGGTCCACGTCGCATGTGAGTTTATAGTAGGCAGTACCCACGGAGGTGGTGTTGTCGTACTTGGCAAGTACGTAGGCCAGTTCCTCGGCATTGTTGATGAGAATGGGCTCGTCTTTCGTGCCGAGCTTCCAGTCCTGGGGCTTCTCGAAGGTTCCGTCCCAAGTGTCTGTCACGGGGCCGGCATACAGCATTGCAGCAGCCACGCCACCGAGGATTGCCAGGGTTGCGAGAACCAGTGCCTTCAATTTCATACGGATCGTATTATGAAATATTGTCATCATATTCTACATTGACGGTTTTATCATCTTTTTAGTTCGCGTGCGCTCAAGTATGTACATATAGGCGCATAAGACGGCGCAAATATACAAATAATTATCGGGATGACCAAAAAAACTGGCAAGAAATATTGATAATGAGCAAAAAAAATAAAAAAAACTGTCAATTACTTGCATTTTTGAGAATAATTTTGTAACTTTGCGACCAACTTTTGACGTTGTTTTTATGGAAGAAGAAAATATAGAAAATCGATTCAGCGATCCGCGGTCTTATAACCTGGCTACCAAGCCGGTCGGCAAGTTGCTGCTCGAATACGCCACGCCGTCCATTATTGCGATGTCGGCGTCCTCCATCTATAATCTCTGCGATTCGATTTTCATCGGTCACGGAGCCGGTCCTCTTGCCATTGCCGGGCTGGCCCTTACCTTCCCGCTGATGAATATCTCGTCGGCCTTCGGAGCCATGATGGGTGTCGGTTCGGGAGCGCTGGCCTCCATTCGCATGGGCGAGAACAACCAGAAGGCTGCACTGATCGTCTTCGGCAACATGCTGAGAATGAATGTGACGATCGGACTGATTATCACGGTGCTGGGTCTTGTTTTCCTGGATCCGCTGCTCCGTCTGTTCGGTGCCTCGGAGAACACGCTGCCTTTTGCACGTGACTACATGCAGATTATCCTGTTGGGCAATGTCGTCACCCACACTTTTCTGGGCATGAACGACCAGATGCGATCGACAGGACACCCCAAGAAAGCGATGACAGCCCAGCTCATAGCCGTCTTTGCCAATATCGTTATGGATGCACTCTTTATCTTCGGCTTCGGCTGGGGTATGCGGGGGGCGGCATTGGCCACTGTGTTGGGACAGTTGCTGGCATTCTCGTATGAGGTTCATCATTTCTGGCAGCGTGAGAATTTTGTCCACTTCTCGAAGTTCGGGTTGATTTTTAACGGCAAGGTGATTCGTGAAATCATAGCCATCGGCATGAGTCCCTTTTTTATCAACGTCTGCGGCTGCGTTGTAGTCATTTTCATCAACCGCGCCCTCATGGAACATGGTGGTGCGGACGGCGACCGTTATGTGGGTGTCTATGGGATTGTGAACCGTATCTCGATGCTGGCCTTCCTGATGGCACTGGGCTTTTCTCAGGGCCTGCGTCCCATTGTCGGGTTCAATCTTGGAGCCAGACTCTATAATCGCGTCTCACAAGCCCTATGGCATGCCTACGGTTGGGCTACGGGCATCATGGCGACCGGCTATCTGCTCATCGCCTTTTTCCCCCGTCAGCTGGCTATGATGTTTACCTCCGATGCTGCAATGCTTGATGCCTCTGTTCCGGCTCTCCGCATCATGCTGATGGCATTTCCCATTGTGGGGGGACAGATTATCATCACCGCCTTCTTCCAATCGGTGCGTGAGGCTAAGACTGCAGTCTTTCTTTCCACTACCCGACAGCTGCTGTTCCTGTTGCCGTTGCTGCTTATATTGCCACCGTTCTATGGAGTCAACGGCGTATGGTGGACACACCCCATTGCAGATTTTATTTCGGCCTTGCTCTCCAACTGGCTGCTCATCCGCTACATCAATAAAATGAAAACAACAATCCGTTAATGGAAAAATTCGCGCATCTGCATGTCCATACCCAATATTCTATTCTGGACGGACAGTGCAACATCAGCAAAATCTTCAATAAGGCGGTCAACGACGGTATGCCTGGCATGGCTGTGACCGACCACGGCAATATGTTCGGTATCAAGGAGTTTTTCGACATTGCCAAATCCAGGAATGCCGCCCTCGAAAAGGAGGGCAAGCCCCGTTGTAAACCCATCTTCGGGTGCGAGGTCTATTGTGCGCGTCGCAGCCTCGCCCAGCGTTCTGCGAGGGAGGATATGAGCGGCTGGCATCTGATTCTGCTGGCCAAGAACAAGACCGGTTATCACAATCTTGTCAAGCTGGTGTCGATTGGCTGGACCGATGGTTTCTATATGCGTCCGCGTATTGACCACGAACAGCTCGTCAAATATCACGAGGGTCTGATTTGCTGTTCTGCATGTATTGCCGGTGAAGTGCCAGCACTCTTCCTGGCAGGGGAGGAGCAGAAGTCCGAACAGGCCGTCATATGGTTCAAGGAGCTTTTTGGCGAAGACTATTATCTCGAGTTGCAGCGTCACCACAGTGTGGACCCCAACAGCAATCGCGAAGCATACGTGCTTCAGTCGAAGGTGAATCCCTGGCTCGTCGGGATGGCCCGTAAACACGGTGTTAAACTGATATGTACCAACGACGTCCACTTTGTCGACGAGGAGAATGCCGAGGCCCACGACCACCTGCTCTGTCTCAATACCGGTAAGGATCTGGATGACCCCACGCGTATGCGTTATTCCAAGCAGGAGTGGTTCAAGACAACTGCCGAGATGAACGAGATTTTCGCCGATATCCCTGAGGCGCTGGCCAATACGGTCGAGATTGTGGACAAAGTGGAGGAATATGACATCGAGAATCCTCCGCTCATGCCCAGCTTCGCCATTCCCGCCAGCTTCGGAACAGAGGAGGAATACCGGCAGAAGTTCACTGAGGAGCAGCTCTTTGAAGAGTTTACCCGCGATGAACACGGTAACGTTGTCCTTTCACAGGAAGAAGCTGAAAAGAAAATCAGGAAACTGGGCGGCTACGAGAAACTCTACCGCATTAAGTTCGAGGCCGACTACCTGCGTCACCTCACTATGGTCGGCGCCCACCGCCTCTATGGTGACCCGCTTTCAGAAGAGGTCGAGGAACGTATTCTCTTCGAACTTCACGTCATGAAGACAATGGGTTTTCCGGGTTACTTCCTTATTGTACAGGATTTTATCAACGCCTCACGCAACGAACTCGGTGTCTCGGTAGGTCCCGGCCGTGGATCGGCTGCCGGTTCCGTGGTGGCTTATTGTCTGGGGATTACCAAGCTCGACCCCATGAAGTATGACCTCCTGTTCGAACGTTTTCTCAACCCCGACCGAATTTCGCTACCCGATATCGATACGGACTTCGACGATGACGGTCGAGCCAGGGTGATAGAATGGGTGCAGGACAAGTACGGTGCCGACTGCGTGGCCCATATCATCACCTACGGCACCATGGCCACCAAGATGGTTCTCAAGGACGTGGCACGAGTGGAAAAAGTGCCCATTTCGCAGGCCAACTATTTGGCCGGTCTCATTCCCGACCGCATGCCTGACAATGCCGTCGATGAGAAGGGTAAGCCACTCAAACTCAATCTGAAAAACTGCATCAAGATCAACCGCGAACTGCAGGCTGCCTGCGAGAGTCAGGATCCCAAGATCTACAATACGATGAAGTATGCCCAGATGCTCGAAGGCAATGTCCGAGGAACGGGCGTGCATGCGTGCGGTATGATTATCGGCGGTAAACCCATCACCGATGTGGTGCCGGTTTCCGTTGTCGACGACCACGGAACCAAACTGCTCGTAACCCAGTATGACGGACACGTCATCGAATCGACCGGTCTCATCAAGATGGACTTCCTGGGTCTGAAGACCCTTTCCATCATGAACGAGGCTCTTGACAATATCAAACACTCGACAGGCGATGTCATCGATCTCGACACCATCCCGATTGACGACCCGCTCACCTATCAGCTCTATTGTGAGGGACGCACGGTGGGCACCTTCCAGTTCGAATCGCCCGGTATGCAGAAATACCTCAAGGAACTCCATCCCACGGTCTTCGGCGACCTCATCGCCATGAATGCCCTCTACCGTCCGGGGCCTATGGACTATATTCCGTCCTTTATCGCGCGTAAAACGGGCAAGGAGGAGATCAAGTATGACATTCCATGTATGGAGCAGTATCTCAAGGACACCTACGGCATCACTGTCTATCAGGAACAGGTCATGCTTCTGTCCCGTCTGCTGGCCGATTTCACCCGCGGCGAGAGCGATGCGCTCCGCAAGGCGATGGGCAAGAAGAAAAAGGACATCGTCGATAAGATGAAGCCCAAGTTCATCGAGGGCGGAAAACGGCACGGCTACGACCCCAAGGTGCTCGACAAGATCTGGGCCGACTGGGAGAAGTTCGCGTCCTACGCCTTCAACAAGTCGCATGCCGCCTGCTATTCCTGGGTGGCCTACCAGACCGCCTATCTCAAAGCACATTATCCCGCCGAGTACATGGCTGCTGTGCTGTCGCGTAATCTCAAGGATATCAACACGCTCACCAAGTATATGGACGAGTGTCACAAGATGGGACTCAAGGTCAAAGGTCCCGATGTGAACCTTTCGCGTGAACGTTATTCCGTGGATAAGGAAGGCGCACTTCGTTACGGCCTGGCCGGTATCAAGAGTGTGGGCGAGGGGGCTGCCGAAGCCATCGTCCGCGAACGCGAAGCCAACGGTCCCTATACAGACATCTTTAACTTCGCCGAGCGTATCGACCTCTCCAAAGTGAACCGCAAGTGTTTCGAAGCCCTGGTCTATTCCGGAGCCTTCGACTCGTTGTCAGCACGAGTGGCACGTCATCAGTATATCGGAGCCATCAATCTGAAGGAGTCCTTCCTCGATTCCCTGGTGCGTTATGGACAGAGTTTTCAGGCCGACAAACAGGAAGCCGAGAATTCGCTGTTCTCCGACTTTGGGGAAACTGCCATCGAAATTGCCCATCCCGCGATTCCGGAAGGTGTGCCGATGAGTACGCTCGAACGTCTCAACAAGGAAAAAGAATTTGTCGGCCTCTATCTGTCGGCCCACCCGCTTGACGAATACAAGTTCCAGCTCGAATACGCCTGCAACACCAAGTTGGCGGAATTCGAACATCCCGAAAACCTCTTTACACGTACGGAGATTGTCTGCGGCGGTATTGTTACGAAATGGCGTGAAGGTTACACCAAGAAAGGCGCCAACTACGGAGCCATTACCATCGAGGATTACACGGGCTCGTACGAACTGATGCTCTGGCGGGATGATTTTATCAAGTACCGTAATTTCGGCAAGGAAGGTCTCTACGTCCTGCTCCATCTCAAATTCGGACCAAAATGGTTCCTCCACGGAGCCGAGCCCAAGAAACCTGACGATTGGGAACTTCAGATACAGCAGATACAGCAGCTTGACCAGGTGGCCGAGACGCTACTCCGTAAGATGACTGTGGTTGTTGACGCATCCAAGCTGTCCACCGCAACGGCTAAGCTGTTGGGCGAGGAGATAGCGGATGCCAATAGAGACAACAATCCGCAGACCTCCCTCTTCGTTCAGTTATCTGACCCGGTTAAGGACTATTACGTGACAATGGCATCGCCCACCCGAGTCCACGTTTCCACCACCCTTATCGATTTCATCTGTGCTCAGGACGGACTGTCCTGCCTTCTCAACGATAGGGAAGTGTCGGCAGATATCGGCGGAGCCGGGACGGAAGAAGCAGAAGTGCTTTCTGTTGACGATGACCTTCCCGACGGTAATGAATAAATACTGGTCTGATGATATATATAGCGATTGATCTTGACGGAACGCTCACCACAAGCGAGAAGACACTGACTCACTTCACGCTCGATACCATGTTGACCGCGCAGCAGGAGGGTTGGTTACGGATCATCATCGACTCGGGACGTCCCGTCAACGGAATTGCACCTGTAGCAGATCTGTTACAACTCGACCGTTACGACGGTTGGGTGGTGGCTTTCAACGGAGGCGAGATTGTGCGGTGGAGCGACCGCATGTGTCTGTTCCGCGAGACGCTGCCTGCTGAGGCAATCCCCTTCATCAGTCAAGTCTCACAGCCTCCGTTCTCGGTCATGACCTATGTCGGACATGAGATTCTCACCGAGACGCCCGACTCTCCCTATGTGCTCAAGTCGGCCCGGGCCAACCGAATGACACCCCGTCGGGTGGACTGTTTTGCAGAGGCTGTGGCCGGAATACCGCTCTCCAAATGCATCGTTGTAGGAGAGCCTTCGAGGCTCGCAGTCCTGGAGGCACAGCTGCGGAATCGAAAGGTGCCCTGTGATTTCTTCCGCTCGGAGGATTTCTTCCTCGAATTTGTGCCTCATGGATTGGACAAAGCGACAGGGCTGCAGCGGCTGGCTGACTATCTGGATGCCGATAGAAACGATTTTATTGCTGTAGGCGATGCGTGGAATGATATTCCGATGATCCGTTGGGCCGGTAGGGGCGTAGCGGTTCGGAATGCGAAAGCCGATGTGCTGGCTGCAGCAGATATTATAACAGAAAGCAACGACGATGACGGCGTTGCCAAATTCATCACAAGATTACAAGAATGGAAGCATTGAACGATTTCTTCACTTCGGTCAACAACTGGTTGTGGGGCTGGCCCATGATTATCCTATTGGTAGGGACACACCTTTATCTGACTGTTCGTCTGCGATTCCCACAGCGCTATATGGGGAAGGCCATCCGACTGTCGCTGACCCATGACAAGGGTTCCTCGGGCGATGTGAGTCAGTTTTCAGCCCTCATGACTTCGATGGCGGCCACCATTGGTACGGGCAATATCATCGGTGTGACCACCGCTGTCGTCATGGGCGGTCCCGGTGCCGTGTTCTGGTGCTGGCTGACGGGTATTCTGGGCATTGCCACCAAATATGCCGAAGGTCTGCTATCCATCAAATACCGCGTGCGTAAACCTGACGGCGAAATGATAGGCGGCCCCATGTATGCTATCGAGCGTGGAATGAAATGCCGTTGGCTGGCGGTGGCCTTTGCGGTATGCACCTTCCTGGCCAGTTTCGGCATCGGATGTTTGATTCAGAGCAATGCCATTGTGACGGTGGGGGTCGAGAGTTTCGGCTGGAACCCGCTGGTCATCGGCCTCGTTCTCGCACTTCTCATAGCCGCTGTTGTTTTTTTCGGTATCAAAGGCATTGCCCGCGTCTGTGACAAATTGGTTCCCTTCATGGCAGTCTTCTATGTGGTGGGCTGTGTAGTTCTCCTTGTCCTTCATGCTGAATGGATTGACGATGCACTCATTGAAATCGTGCGGCGTGCGTTTACCAACGAGGCGGCCGGCGGCGGCTTTGTGGGCTCCACCATCATGATAGCGATGCATTTCGGTGTAGCCCGAGGTCTCTTCAGTAACGAGGCCGGCATGGGCAGCGCTCCTATTGTGGCTGCAGCAGCCCAGACCCGCAATCCCGTACGTCAGGCCCTTGTGCTTTCGTCATCGGTCTTTTGGGACACCGTGGTGGTCTGCGCCATGACAGGACTCGTCATCGTCATCGCCATCATGGCTGATAACGGAATTGATTCTTCCGCGTCGGCAGCATTGACCCAGCGAGCCTTTGACCAGATTCCCCTTTACATAGGCGGCATCGGTGTCGGCAAACTGCTGCTGACCATTGCGATTTTCACGTTTTCGTTTTCGACCATATTGGGATGGGCCTATTACGGTGAAAAAGCGTTGGAATATCTGTTCGGGTCCCACTACAAGGCTGCACAGTTCATCTATCGCATCCTGCTTATCCTGGCCACGTTTGCCGGTGCCAACTGGGCGCTTGAACTGGTGTGGAACTTCGGCGATACGGCCAATGCTCTCATGGCGATTCCCAACCTGATTTGTCTCCTGGCCCTCAGCGGAGTGCTGGTGCGTGAAACGAGGTATTATCTGTGGGAAGACCGTCTGGACGAGGAACAGACTGAAGACTAATTGACTTTAGACTATAGAATTATAAACTCTAAACTCTCAACTTGAAAAAGACTCTTATCGTCATACTCGGCCCCACAGCGGTGGGCAAGACCGAACTCTCGCTCCGCATTGCGGAACGGTTCGCGTCTCCCATTGTCAATGCCGACTCACGGCAGATTTTCCGGGACATTCCTGTCTGTACGGCGGCCCCGACGGCAGAAGAGCTGGCGCGGGTGAAGCATTATTTTGTGGGTACTCGGGCATTGGATGAATACTTCTCGGCGGCCCAGTATGAGACCGAGGCACTCAAGGTGATTGAAGAGGAGTTCCGTTCTCACGATGTGCTGGTCATGTCGGGCGGGTCGATGCTCTACATCGATGCTGTGGTGAAAGGGATCGACGATATGCCGGATGTCGAACCCGAGATACGGGCATCGGTGCGCCGGCAGTATGAGGCCGAGGGCCTCGATTCCATCCTCGCCCAGCTCCGTCTGCTGGATCCTGTCTATTACGACCGGGTGGACAAACGCAACCCTCAACGTGTGATTCACGGCGTGGAAATGTGCCTCTCGACCGGCAAACCGTTTTCATCGTTCCATACGGGTGTGCGCAAGGAGCGTCCTTTCCGTATCCTGCAGATCGGTCTTCGTCGCGAACGTCCCGAACTCTATGCACGTATTGACCGGCGTGTGCGTCAGATGCTGGACACCGGTCTCATCGAAGAGGCGCGCCGTGTCTTTCCCCTGCGTCACCTCAACAGTCTCAATACCGTCGGACTGAAGGAGATGTTTCTCTATTTCGATGGTGTCTATACCCTTCCGCAGGCTGAGGAGCGCATCTGCCACAACACCCACATCTACAGCAAAAAGCAAATGACCTGGTTTCAGCGGGATTTTTCGATCCATTGGTTCCATCCCGACCGGATGGAAGATATCATTTCGTTTATAAACAGCGAGGTATAAATTCCGAAAATTCCGTCTATTTTTATAGTTTTGGGGTCAAAATCGTCAAAACTGCACTGAATTTAGTGCAGTTTTAATAAAAAAGTGCACTGAGTTTAGTGCAGTTTTGAAAATTTTCCATATCTTTGCAGCGATTATCAGTAGTTTTGAAATCCCATTAATATATGCAAAGACTGCAATCCACTTTCGACAAGCTCTTACGTGAAACGCCCTCTGCGTTCCATCGGTATATGTACCATCTCATTGATTGGCGTGCCCAAATGATAGGGCTGATGGGGCCGCGTGGTGTAGGTAAGACAACTATGATGCTGCAATACATCAAAGAGAATCTTCCACGACAGGAGACTCTATATGTTGTGGCCGAGGATTTATATTTTTCACAACATACACTATTGGACCTTGCCGATGCTTTTTCAAAAGTTGGCGGTAAGTATTTCATCATCGATGAGATTCACAAATATTCGGGATGGTCACGTGAACTGAAGCTTATTAGCGACTATCATTCGGAACTGCATGTGTTTTTCACAGGTTCTTCGGTGCTGGATATATCCAAAGGGGTATCCGACTTGAGCCGTCGAGTGCTGGTTTACGAAATGCAGGGTCTCTCATATCGCGAATATCTCACACTATTCCATCATATAGATATTCCGGTTTATAATCTTCAGCAGATAATCGGTCAGCAAGTGACCTTACCTCAGGGATTCCTGCCATTGCAGCATTTTTCTGATTATCTGAATCGGGGATATTATCCGTTTCGTGATGATAACTTCGAGCGTTATATCATGCAGATAGTCAACACCACTTTGGAAGCAGATATCGCACAGTATGCAGATTTGACGGCATCCACAATACGGAAACTGAAACGCCTGTTGGCAATAGTGGCTCAGACGGCTCCGTTCAAGCCGAATTTTTCGCAGTTAGGGGCACAATTGGAAGTTTCGCGCAACATCGTTGCCGACCTGTGTGCTTGGCTGGAGAAAGCCGGTCTTGTGGGGCAGCTACGCGGCAGCACTGGAGGAATTCAGGGATTGGGCAAGGTGGACAAAATTTATCTGG
>CAJOOX010000038.1 GCA_905236195.1 uncultured Bacteroidales bacterium | reverse complement strand
GCCCGCCAGAATATCCACACCGGCGAGCTGGCCCTGCAGGGCCTCTTCGACTGATGTCACGGGTAGGCTTTCCATTACGTCGTCCATCTTGATGCTCTGGGACGAGCCGGTGAAGGTCTTGGCCGACACGCCGAGTTCGCTGCGCTGCACACGTTCTGTGGCCACAACGACTTCTTTCAATTGCTGGGAGTCTTCACTCATGGTTACGTTCAGCACTTTCTGCCCGGTGAACGGGAAGCGCTGAGCGGACATGCCGATGAAGGAAAACACGATTGTCAGGTCATTACCCTGGGGCATCTTGATGGAATAGTTGCCGTCCATATCGGTGATGGTACCTGTGAGTGTACGGTTCTGGCTGTTGACAACAGCGATGTTGACACCCATCATCGGTTCTTTCGCTCCGCCGAAATCTTCATACACAGTACCCGTCACGACAGCTTGTGCATAGGCTGACGTTGCCGTGATGAAAAGGGCAAGTATGAGGGAAATATGCTTTAATATACGTTTCATATTCTAATTGATATGTCGTTCATTTTCATGCTCGTTTTCTCGCCATGGCAATGATTAAGCAAGCTTGTCATTGCTCTTCTGGCTTAATGAAAACGTTGATATTATTTCTGCTGCTCGGGCCAGTTGTTCTCGAATACATCGGTAATGAACTGCACACAGCCGTCATCGAAGACGAAGGGCAGACAGTCATAATCCGTAAGGAATGGAATGGCATGACCCTGCACGATATCCTGTCCGTCGGCATTTTTGTACTCGGCAGATGCCTCGGCACGTGCGTACAGATGTCCGCCGTTGTCATATATGTATATGTTCGCGTTACGCGCCGGAGACTTTGAAATGTCTGCAATCGACGGAATGCTGGTATCCTGATCCCAGCCGGGATAGGGATATTCTGTAGCGGGCGATGTCGATTCAGGCAGGAAGTACTGAAGCATGTAGTGCTGCAGGTAGGTCTGCTCATCCGTGCCATCGGCAGGTGCTGTGCACTTGTTCCAGAAATCGGGATCATCTGCCGATTCGGCGGTAGTGGTGATGTAGGGGAATCTGCCTGTCAGGATGGCTGCCTTGATAGCGTCGGTAGTGGGAACGAGCATCATGCAGTCCTCGGTCATGTAGTTCATCGTCTGGGCCTGCTCGTCAATCATGTTGGCAAGGATGAGGGTTTTGATGAAGCCCTGGAACAGGGTGCCCTCGTCGTTGCGGTGCGAGTAGATCATCGGAATGAAGTTGGCATAGATGGCCTCGGAATTGGACCCGCGCATCAGGAACCGGTCGTTGCCCGGGTCGTAGCTGTAGCAGTGACCGTTGCTCCAAGAGGTGCCGCGGAAAGTGAGTTCCTCAAAGTCGGTATAGACCGAGTCGAGAGTTGTCTGGTCGTTACCGGCATAATGGATGAGGCCATTGTACTTGAACGAGTTGGATATCTTGCCGTTCTTGACATACAGATAAAGCTTGTAGTTGGTGTTGAGGGTGCGATATACCTTCAGGCCCGTGGAGGGAAGTTCTTCTTCTCCGCCGGGAAGACTGATGATATGAGAGTTGACGAAATTGGCCTGTTCGCCGGAACCCAGGTTGCCTGCCGTTGTGGAGCCCACAGGTCCGTTCTTCAGCTTGTCGCTTGCAGCATCATACCAGATGTTGTTTGCCTCGAACTGGGTGTTGTTCGGGTAGAGCATGATGAAGTTGACGTCCATGTCGGTGAGTGTGCTCTGCA
Source organism: uncultured Bacteroidales bacterium (assembly GCA_905236195.1). GTDB lineage: Bacteria > Bacteroidota > Bacteroidia > Bacteroidales > UBA3663 > Liminaster. The sequence goes on along the minus strand of CAJOOX010000038.1, from coordinate 15,554 downwards.
TATCGCTTGAACCCAGCATGCGCAGGAACAAATTGTAACGCTTGTACTTGTAGGCGGGACCGGTCACCGATCCGAACACGGCAGGAGGTGTCAGGATGGACTGACCGTAGAGAACGCCGTTCACACACATCTTGCGGTTCTGCTGAGGCACTGCGTCCACATCGAACAGAATCGTCGTTTTGGTGAAGAGGTTCTCGACGTCGCCGTTCTTGATTTCCTCAGGGAATACCATGTTGTTGGGATTCACGCTGTTCGAAAGCAGGTAGTTGATGGCATCGGTCGAGATACTGTCGTAATGTACGTCCAACGGATAGCCCGTGGGATCCTCGGGGTCTCCCCAATAGGAGGTATAGAACTCGTTGAAAGCGTCATTGGTGGGTGCAAATACCGAATAGGAGGTGTTGGCCAGCGTGCTCATCTGCATGTAGTCGCTCACGGGCCATTCGCTGTCGATATTGGGCACACGGAAAGTGGTGTTCTCATACAGGCGCTGGTAGTAGGTGTGCGTACCGCCTCCGTAAACCGATGTCAGGTTGTCGTCGGCTGCAAAATAGGCTGCGGCATCATACAACTGCAGGAAGAGCGAATAATCCGAATTATTGGCCAGCTCTGTGTGAATGGTCTCCAGCGGTTTGATGACGCGGTCCACCGTGTAAATGTAACCGTTCTTTGCGGGTACGGCATATTCGGTGACTGTTGCATCGCTCACGTTGAACCCGTTCTCGCCGGTCCAGGAGGATTCGGGGAAGAAATATTCGTAATTGTACTTCGCGTCAATGACCTTGGTGTTGAACATGGCATAGCTGAAAATCGGGATGAAGCGCTCCAGGTGATACACCTCAACCGTTACGCCAGTCGTGTCGACCAGCGAACCGTCGCTGAGCATCAGACGGGCAGGTTCTTCCTGCGATACCGCGTCTTGCGAACGGGTACGGAACTTGTAATAAAGACCGGCGTTCACCTCCTTCTGCTCGTCCGTGGCTCCGTCACCTTCGTTGGGACGGAAATTCACCAGTTTGTCCTTGTCGAACGAATAATAGAGCAGATGGAAACCCACCAACTTCTTCAGTTCGCTCACGGAGATGTCCTCCACTTTCGTGGTGCCGTAGTTGGCTTGCAGATACGAACGCATGGCATCGTCGTTGGGTGCCATAACCGTCAAGATGGCGCGGCCGTTCAGCAGACTCTTGTAGTCACAACGGTCAACAGCCGAGAGGAACAGCGTATAGTCGCCTCTTTCCTCCAGAATCTCATAAATACTGCCTTTAATCCAATCCGGTTCCTCGTAGTAGTCCTTCATCTTGTCCTGGCAGGACGAAAGAAGCGCTGCTGCTGTGGGAACCAGCATCAGACCCAGTGCCATTCCTATGGACTTGATCGTTTTCAGCATGTTGTTAATTTTTATTGTTTCTTAATCGTTTGCGATTTTAATTCGTGTCCAAGTTACAATAAGTATGCTCGGCGCACATTTTTCATGATGCAAATATATAATTTTTTTTCAAAACTACCAAACAAATTGATAAAATTAACGCATCAAATCTTTATTTTGGTGAAAAAATCCTCATATTTGATAAAAAATTCCACCTTGGCATTCTGTTTTTCGGTCTTTTAAGGCTTGTAGGTACAGATTCCGCTTGTTGTAGACAGTTACATTATCCGGGCTTTTTTATTCACTTAGAATAGCTTGCGAAGGGGAGATTTTTGACACGATGCCCGAGGGAATCAGCATTGTCAGCAGGATGACGGCGGCGGTCCCCAGATTCAGAACGACAACGTGCCAAAGAGAGAGGCTGACAGGCACCCATTCGAGGTAGTAGTTTTCTGGGTCGAGTGCGAGCGGATGCCACAGATATTGTGCGGCGCAGAATCCCAGTCCGATCAGGTTGCCCCAGAACAGGCCTTTCAGGGTCAGCAGGCCCGATACCAACAGGAAGATTTTCCGGAGTTCGCCGTCGGTGCATCCCAACGCCTTCAGGATGCCGATGGTGGAGGTTCGTTCCAGGATGATTATCAGCAGGCCGCTGATCATGGTGATGGCGGCAACGGTGCCCATCAGGATGAGGATGACCCATACGTTGGTGTCGAGCAGCGACAACCACCCGAAAATCTGGGGATAGATGGTGTCGGTGGTACGAATCCGGTAGGGCATGCCCGTGCGGTCGCTCCGTCCGCCAAGTAGTTCAGAGAGGTTTTCCCATTCGGGTTGGGCGCGGTCGTAGTCGGCCAGCCGGATCTTGATACCACTCACCATGTCTTCGTCCCAACCGGACACATCCTGCAGCAAGGGCAGCAGGCAGACGGCCTGACGGCTGTCTGCCTCCGAGAAATGGGTAGCGTAGATGCCGCTCACCCTCAGAGTGCGCACTTTGACGGAGGCTCCTCCCGCATTCCAGGTGTTCATGTCGTGGGCGCCTTCCCGTTTCACGAAATAGGCTTTCACCTCGTCGCCCGTCTGCAGTTTCAGAGCTGAGGCGACGGGCTGTGACAGGTATATCTCGTCTGCTTCTGTGGGATGCATTCCTTCGGTATTGTGCCGGTTGAGAAAGGTCCAGTCTCTGTCGGGGACTTCGCCGGTCAGTCCGAGGGTTTGGAAGGCACTGTCGGTCTTGAGCATGCACAGTTTCGATGCATATGGCGCCACCTCCAGGTATCCGGGCCGGGTTTTGAGCATTCCCAGCAGGCTGTCGTCCACACAGAGCGGCGCCGTCTCGTAGTTCGAGTTGTCGGCCATCGCTTCCACATGCACATGACCGGCCATTCCGCTCACCAGTTCTTCTATTTCCCGCTTGAAGCCCACCACAACGGCCACGGCTATAATCATCACCGCAAGGCCGATGGCAATGGCTGCCACCGCTATACGAATCGCCGGCGGCGTCGCTCCTTGTCGGGCGTCACCGTCGGTGGTTCGGTCATAGATGCGTTTGGCGATGAACAGCGGAAACATCCCCATGCGTCAGTTTTATTCTTTCCCCAATGCGTTGTAGGTCTCCAGCGCTTTCTGGAGCACAATCAGGGCATGCTTCAGGTCTTCTTTGTTGAGTACATAGGCCAGTCGGACCTCGTTCTTGCCCAACCCGGGTGTGACGTAGAAGCCCGAGGCGGGAGCCATCATCACGGTGCAGCCCTCGAACTGGAAGTCGCTCAGACACCAGGCGCAGAACTTCTCGGCGTCATCGACAGGCAGTTTGGCCACCGTGTAGAAGGCGCCCATCGGGATGGGGGAGTAGCAGCCGGGAATGCGGTTGATGCCGTCAATCAGGAATTTTCTGCGTTCCACATATTCGTTGTAGGTGTCCAGCATATACTCGGGGTCGGCATCGATGGCCGCCTCGGCAATGAGCTGGCCGATGAGCGGAGGAGAGAGACGGGCCTGGCAGAATTTCATCACGTTGGCCCGTACGGCGGCATTCTTGGTCACAATAGAGCCCACGCGGATACCTGTCATCGAGTATCGTTTCGAGACGGAGTCAATTAGGATGACGTTCTGTTCGATGCCTTCCAGGTGGCAGGCTGAGATGTAAGGCGCGCCCGTATAGCAGAATTCGCGATACACTTCGTCCGAGAACAGAAACAGGTCGTGTTTCTTGACGATGTCTCTCAGTTGGCGCATCTCCTTCTGGGTATAGAGATAACCCGTTGGGTTGTTGGGGTTGCAGATGAGGATGCCTTTGGTCTTGGGAGTGATGAGCTCTTCGAATTTCTCCATCGGGGGCAGTGCAAATCCTTCTTCAATCGAAGTCGGGATGGACTTGATGACGGCGCCTGCTACGATGGCAAAGGCCATATAGTTGGCATAGGCCGGCTCGGGCACGATGATTTCGTCACCCGGGTTCAGACATGACATGAAAGCGAACAGCACGGCTTCCGAACCGCCCGTGGTCACGATGATGTCCTCCACATCCGCGTTGATTTTGAAACGGTGGTAGTAGTTGGCCAATTTCTGACGCAGTGACAACAGACCTTCCGAGGGGCTGTATTCCAGCACCTTGCGGTCGATACGTTTCATTTCGTCCAGCCCGGCCTGCATGGTCGGGAGGTCGGGTTGACCAATGTTGAGATGATATACCTTCACGCCCCGTGCCTTGGCGGCATTGGCCAGTGGCACGAGTTTGCGGATAGGTGACTGGGGCATGTTCTGCCCGCGTTGCGATATGCTTGGCATTCCTATTTGGATGTTATTGTTTATTTATATGATTGTCTGTGACATCCCTATTTCAGGTAGTCAGGCCCCTGCTGCTGCAGGTAGTGGATGATTCCGAAGTCGGCGGGAGCCCAGTCCAGATAATCCAGATTGGCAAGGGTCACCCAGCGGCTGTCCAGATGTTCCTTCAACGTAAACTCCGGGGTGTCGGCATGGCAGAGCCAGGCATCGAGGGCAATGCTGAATTCGGGATATTCGTATTCCACCTTAATCAGACGGCGCACAGGACGCACCTCATAGTCCATCTCCTCCTGCAGTTCGCGGCAGATGGCTTCTTCGGGAGTTTCGTCTTTTTCGATCTTGCCTCCCGGGAATTCCCACTTCAGCGAGGTCGAAACATGCATTCCTTTGGGACGCTGCATGCAGAGGATGCGGTCGTCAATAACGACCACCGCACATACTACATTATAATGCGTCATAGCTGCCCCTGAACGTTGTGGTGTTCATGTCACCCGTTTCGAGGCCGAGCTTGAGCCATTTCTTGCGCTGCTGGGAAGTACCGTGTGTGAACGACTCGGGCACGGCGTAGCCCTGCGCTTTCTTCTGCAGGTAGTCGTCGCCGATTTTGAGCGAAGCGTTGATGGCTTCGTCGATGTCGCCCTCTTCGAGCGACTGGTAGCGTTTGTTCTCGTAGTGGCCCCATACGCCGGCATAGTAGTCGGCAAGGAGTTCCAGACGTACACTGATTTCGTTGGCGGCCGCTTTGTCGAGACTCTGCATCTGACGGTGGGCCTGACCCAGCGTGCCCAGCAGGTATTCCACGTGGTGGCCTACCTCGTGGGCAATCACATAGGCATAGGCGAAATCGCCGTCGGCACCGATCTGCGACTTCATCGTCGTGAAGAACGACAGGTCGATATAGAGCTTCTGGTCTCCCGAGCAGTAGAAGGGGCCTACGGCAGCACTGCCTGCGCCGCACGCTGTCGATACCGAACCTGTGTAGAGCACCAGCGTGGGGTTCTGATACTGTTTGCCCATCTTGCGGAACACTTCCTCCCAGACGTCCTCGGTCGAGGCCAGGATCTGGCGCGAGAAGTCGGCCAGCGCTTCCTCTTCGGCGGTAGCCTCATACGTGTCGTTTGAAGTCGTGGTCTGCGTTGTGTTGATGCCGCTGCTGGCACCCATCAGGATTTCCAAGGGGTTGCAGCCGCCGGCATAGCTCAAGATTACTAACGCCACGATGGCGATGATAATCCATTTACCGCTCTTGCCTTTCAGCAGGCTCAGCAACAGGGGAAGCATACTACTGCCTCCGGAGAGGCCTCTCATCGACCCGCTCGAGCTTTGCCCGCGGCGGTCTTCTACATTGTCGCTTTGACGACGTCCGTCCAGTCTCATAGCTTTGTTTTTAAAAAGTTTTCCAGTTTCAAAAAAGCCCCGTTAATCTTTTGGGATTAGCGGGGGCTTCAGAGCTCGCGGAGAGAACGAGATTCGAACTCGTGGAACCTTAATCAGGTTCGTCGGTTTAGCAAACCGGTGGTTTCAGCCACTCACCCATCTCTCCTAACATTGCTGCCAAACCAGCATTTCTTTTGGAAAAGCGGTGCAAAGATAGCCTTTTTTTTCGAAACCGCCAAATATTTTAGTAAAAAAATGCGAATTTTTTAATTTTTATCGAATTTATTCGTATCTTTGCAGCGAAAAGATGTCAAAATTATGACAAACAAGACCAAGAATAGCAAAAAAAATACTTTCTTCCGGGTATTGGCTGTTATCGCCATCCTGTTTCTGCTGACCGGAGCTGTCGCCGCATACGCACTTTATCAGATGTCGGTTCGCTCGGCTCTCACACGTGACGTGTGGTTGTATGTGCGTCCGGGAGATACGCGAGACTCTATTCTCGTCCGCCTCGACGGGGGAGGAATGGACCCGTCCCGTGTGTTCTGGGTTGAACGGAGCATGGACTATTATGATCTTGATGAAAAACTGGCCTCCTCCGACTGTTCGGGTGCTTATCTGCTATCCATCGACCTGCCGCCGCTGCGTGTGGTTTCCCGTATCGTGCGTCACCAGCAGACACCAGTGCGCATCTCGTTCAACAACGTTCGTCTTTCCGCCCAGCTGGCGGCACGCATCACCGAACCCCTCATGATTGACAGTGCCGCCATGATGGAGGCGTTGCATGACACAGAATTCCTCAGCACACTTTCGGTCGATACGGCAACCGTCCTCACGCTCTTCCTGCCCGACACTTACGAGGTGTGGTGGAACATCAGTGCAGAGGACCTCATCTACCGCATGTATCGCGAACACGAAGCGTTCTGGACGCCTAAGCGCTGCAGCGAGGCTCAGGCCATCGGTCTCTCGCCCCTCCAGTGCAGTATCATCGCTTCCATAGCCGAGGAGGAGACCCACAATCGCGGCGAGATAGGTATCGTGGCCCGTCTTTATGCCAACCGGTTCCGGATCGGGATGCCCCTCCAAGCCGACCCGACGGTGAAATATGCCGTCGGAGACTTCACGCTCAGACGTATCCTCAACGAACACCTCGCCACGCCTTCGCCCTACAATACCTATCTTCATGCCGGACTCCCGCCCGGACCCATCCGGATTCCCGCCAAGGCGACTATCGACTCGCTCCTCCAGTCGCGTGAACATTCCTATTTATATATGTGCGCGAAGGAGGATTTCTCCGGCACCCACAATTTCGCCCGGACGCTCGGTGAGCACCAGCGGAACGCCGCCCGCTATCATGCGGCTCTCAACAAACTCAAAATCAAATGAAACGCCTGTCTCTCCTGCGGCTTGCAGCTGCCGTCCTCCTGTCGGCTTCGGCCGCCTGCACCGTCTCCTCCCGCCGGGACCATGCGGCAATACGTAACGAAGCCGTTCCGCGGGAACCCGACTACACGCACGCATCCCAATGGTACACCGCCGACCGCGGAGGCGCTGCCGATATCTTCTATATCCCGTCAACTTCGACTTTCGACTACAGGCTCGGCGACAGTACCTGGTGTCATTATGCCGACACCTACACCGACAGTCTGCGGCGGGGCATGACGCTTGAAATGCAGGGAGTGGATCTTCTGATAGGCGGCAACCTTAACTTCCGGGCACCCTACTACAGGCAGTGTTCGATGGAGTCCTTTACGGGCGACAGTCTGCGGGATGCACGTCTGGAGCTGCCGGCAGGGGATGTCAGAAGGGCCTTTGCCCACTACCTGACCCGCATCAATCCCGACCATCCGTTCATTCTGGCCGGATTCAGCCAGGGGGCTTTCCTCGCCCTCCGGCTGATGGAGGAGATGGACGATGCGGCCTATGCCCGCATGGTGGCCGCCTACCTCATCGGCATCCCCGTCCCCAGCTCCCGGCTTGCAGCATGTCCCCGCATCCGGGCGGCCCGGGGTGCCGACGATACGGGTGTCACCGTCTGCTACAACTCGGTGCGCGATGCCTCCTGTGCTGACGGCCTGCGCAGTGCCTTGTGTATCAATCCCGTCAATTGGAGCACCGGAGGAGAACCCGCCGTCCTTGATACTGAACCGTCGCCCTTCATTCCCCTCGACCGACAACAGAAACAGCATCTCGAAGTCGCCCTTGACACGGCTTCCAACCTTCTTTTCGTCAGCGGCTATGTGTCCGATGACTATATCCTGCCCCTCTTCGGCAGGGAGGGCAACTACCATTCGCGCGAAATCTGGTTGTACCGCCAGCAACTGCGCGACAATATGCAGAATCGTGTAAATCAATTTCTGAAGCAATGATAAAAACAAAGTTAAAGACGCTGGCGGCCTTCCTGCTGCTGGCGATGGATCTTTGGGCCACCGATGATGTGCGTCTGCGCCCCTGCCGTCCGGAACTTGACAGTTCCGATGCTGTATCCAACAGGGCTTCCCGTCAGCAGAGCGCCGGGAATCCCTATGTTGGTGACCGCCGCCAGCTGGTCATCCTGGCCGCCTTTCAAGACCTTGGTTTTCTCGAATCCCGTGACGAGGCTCTGGCAAAGTGGAACGACATTTTCAATGCCAATGGGTTCCGCGAGGGCAACTATGCGGGTTCCGTCCACGATTATTTCTGCGACCAGAGCTATGGGAAGTTTAACCTCTCTTTCGACCTTTTCTATATCACTCTGCCAGAAGGGCGGCACAAATACCGCAGCACCATCAGTGACGATGAAAACTCCCAGTATATGGTGGACGCAATCGTCGATACTCTCATGACGCGGGACATAGACTGGAGCCTTTATGACTGGGACGGTGACGGCTTTGTCGATCAGCTACTCATCGTCTATGCAGGCAAGGGCATGAATATTGATGGCGATGACGAAAGCATCTGGCCCCACCAGTCGTGGCTCTCCAAACACAAGAATATGGAGACGGCGGATTTATATGATTGCCGCAGCTGGCGTACGGTCACCAGTAGCGACAGGGAATATTACATCGATGTTTACTGCTGTGTGCAGGAGTGGGTTGACAGTGAGAGTGTTAAATCCTCGTTCGGTACCATCTGCCATGAGTACAGCCACTGCTTCGGGCTGCCCGATTTTTATTACGGCGCAGGAATGTCTGTGGTCGGCGACTGGGACCTCATGGAAAGAGGCAATTACAACGGGAAGGGCTATCTCCCCTGCGGCTATTCCGCCCACGAACGTATGTTCATGGGCTGGCTCTCCCCGGAGGAGCTGACAGCCGCAATGACGGTGACCGCCATGCCTGCTCTCGACGATGCCCCTGCGGCCTACCTCATTCGCAACGATGCCGTTGCCGATGAATACTACATCGTCGAGAACCGCCGGCAGCAGGGATGGGACGCACAGCTGCCCGGCAGTGGCATTCTCGTTTTCCACGTCGATTATGACGATGATGTTTGGCATAAGGGGACTCCGAACGGCTATTTCAATAAACGCTACGAAATTTTCCCCGCCAACAACCGCTCTTCCATCAATTATATGGCATCCTGGACCTATCCCTATATCGTGTCTGACAGTCAGGGTAACGATTCCATTGCCAACGACTGTCTGACCGATACCTCCAAACCCGCCGCTTCGCTGTTTAATGCCAACACGGCGGGAACAAAATTCATGGGCAAGCCTCTGACCCGGATGTCGGTCGGGGCCGACGGCCTCGCCTCTTTTGTCTTTATGGATCCGAACCCCGATGCTATCGCGCCTGTCCGCAGCCGTGAGGACGATGCCGCCCCCGTCTTCTATGACCTTCACGGCCGCCGGATTCCCGAACAGCCCTCCCGTTCTGGTGTCTTTGTCCGCAACGGACGCAAAATATGGATTCCTTGATACCCAGGGCCGTCAATAAGGACCAACAGGAGTCCATCCCTCATTGAGAGAGGTTAGACAGGTCTTCCTAAGAGGAATAAATAATTGCATAATTAAGTAGTAGAAGACACTTTTTTCAAAAAATATTTGGCTATCTCAAAAAAAAGCCGTATCTTTGCACCCGCATTTCGCGCAAGTGGTGGAATTGGTAGACACGCCAGACTTAGGATCTGGTGCCGAAAGGCTTGCGGGTTCGAGTCCCGCCCTGCGTACCGGGATAACAGCTCCGTATCGGTTGATGCGGGGCTGTTTTTACTGCCTCTTAATATCCGTCCACTTGGGGGCATACCCCCAAAAAGGAAAATGCAACATGAAATGATTACAAAATTTACAAAATGATTGCAAAATTTACAAAAGTATAAAAATTTTGCGCTCACAGTGCAAATAATTAAAAATAAAAGTGTATATTTGCAACGCAAATGTCAAGTCCGCCCGAGGAGTTTTTTAAGTTATTTATTTAATAAATACTACCCAACTCAGAAACCCCTCCTTTCAAGTAGGTATAATAGGGCTATAACGGCATAAAAAGGATTTTTACATATTTCTGAATGAAGAGATGTCTGGACTGAAAGAGAAATACAGACAGTTCTGCCAATGGCAGAAGGAACCTCATCGGATGGCTCCGCTCTCAGATGAGCAGCGGGTATTTACGACATGTGGTACACACTATACAGGCAACTACTGTCCCCGTTGCGGACAGTCTGCAAAGATAGGCCGCTATTCTTTCAGGAATGCGGTGTTGCTGTATCTGATAGCGGCAGCAGGCGTCGTTTTGTATGCAATCATTACAACTGCCTGATCAGGGCTTGTTCGTCGGAATAATGGCTCCGACCCGAGACAGGGCGCTTGCTGTCCCAGAAATCAATAACTGCAATTATAATTAATTTTATCATATAAGAACATTAAAATGAAAGCAATCAAATGGAGTCTGATGTTCAGCCTGGTGCTGGCATCGTGCGGGATTGACGAACCCAAATTGACAAACTCATCGTACGAGACGATGACCGTGACAAAATCGGACATTGTGATACCGTATAAGTTCAGTGCCCGCATGAAAGGCCAGAACGATGTGACGGTGATACCGCAGGTGAGCGGCCAGCTGATGAAAATCTGCGTGTCCGAAGGTCAGCAGGTCAAGCAGGGCCAGACCCTCTTCATCATAGACTCGCGCAATGCCCAACTGGAGCTGGAAGCCGCCCAGGCCAACCTGCAGGCCGCTCAGGCTCAGGAGAACTCGGCGAAGCTGGAGTACGAGTCGAACAAGAACCTGTTTGAGAAAAAGATTGTGAGCAGCTACATGCTGAACAACTCCGAGAATGCATACAAGCAGGCACAGGCCGCAGTGGCCCAGGCACAGGCTGCAGTGAGCCGTGCCAAGGTGAACCTCGGTTTCTGCACCATCACAGCCACCGTTTCGGGCGTCATCGGCGAAATCCCCGTCCACACTGGCGACCAGGTTTCTCCCATGACCCAGTTGACCATGCTGAGTGGCAATGCAACGATGTATGCCGAGTTCTCCGTGACAGAATCGATAGTCGAAACCATGGTTCAGAGCGGTATGAAGGCTGCGGATGTGGATAAGTACATTGCCGATCTTCCCGAAGCCACCTTTGTGATGAAGAACGGTACGGAGTATCCTCACAAGGGCCATGTTGTCAGCCTGACGGGTGTAGTCAACGCCGCCACAGGCTCGCTGACCTCCAAAGTGTCGTTCCCCAATCCGGAAGGTCATCTGTACTCCGGCATTCAGGGCTCCGTTGTCATGTCTTTTGATGAAAAGGACGTGATTGTTATTCCCCAGCATGCGGTGGTGCGCCTACAGGACAAAGCACTGGTGTATAAGGTACAGGCCGACAGCACTGTCACCGCATTGTCCGTCAAGATTGAAGATCCCGGCAACGGCAAAGAATTCATCGTAACCAGCGGACTCAACGAAGGCACCCGGATCGTAACCGTGGGGGCAAACAATGTGACCGAAGGACAGAGAGTACTGTTCCCGGAAGCAGTGAAAAAATAATTTCGCAATATCGTGATAACGTTATAACGTAATAACGAAGAAATGAAGAATAATATCTTTATCAATAAATACGTGATGGCGTGCGCCATCTCGATTGTGATAGCGCTGGTGGGCTACATCTCGATGAGTACATTGCCCGTTGAGCAGTATCCTGATATAGCACCTCCTACGGTGATGATCTCCACCAGCTATAGCGGTGCTGACGAGAACACGGTGATGAAGTCGGTTATCCAACCGCTTGAAGAGGCCATCAACGGTGTGCCCGACATGACCTATATGACCTCTAAGGCATCCTCCACTGGTGATGCGGAGATTACGGTCTATTTCAAACAGGGCACCGACCCCGACATGGCGACGGTGAACGTACAGAACCGCGTGACCCGTACACAGGCACTGTTACCTGCCGACGTGAACAAGATCGGCGTAACTGTGGAGAAACGGCAGAACAATATCCTTCAGATTTTCGCTGTCAAGAGTGCCGATGGCAAGTATGACGAGGATTTCGTCTCGAACTATGTCGATATCAACATCAAGCCGCGCCTGATGCGTATCACCGGTGTGGGTAATGTGCAAAGCATGGGTAACACCTACGCCTTGCGCATCTGGCTCAAGCCCGACGTGATGGCACAGTACGGCCTGACCCCCAACGATATCTTCGCGGCCATCGGCGGACAGAGTTTCGTGGCGGCTGTCGGTTCGTTGGGTGAGCAGTCGGCGAACTCCTATCAGTATTCCATGCAGTATAAAGGCACGCTCAAGAGCGTCGAGGAGTTCAACGACATCGTACTGCGCACCAGCGGCGGCGGCATGCTGCAGCTGAGCGATGTGGCCGATGTGAAAATCGGAGCTATGAGCTACAACTTCACCTCCAATATACAGGATCGACCGGGTGCCATGTTCATGGTGTTCGCCGCGCCGGGCGCTAACGCCACTCAGGTGAACGCCAGCATCAACCAGACGTTTGAGGAGGTGAAGTCAACCATGCCGGCAGGCCTGGAGTTCGTGACTCTGATGACCAGCGACGATTTCCTTTTCGCCGCCATCCACAACGTGGTCGAAACGCTTGTCATTGCCATCATCCTCGTTATCCTGGTGGTGTTCTTCTTCCTGCAGAATTTCAAGGCCACCATCATCCCCTCTATATCCATCATCGTTTCGCTGTTGGGTACGTTTGCCGTTGTTAAGCTGGCGGGATTCTCGTTGAACATCCTTACGCTGTTCGCCCTCGTGCTGGCCATCGGTACGGTGGTCGACGATGCCATCGTGGTGGTCGAAGCAGTCATGGCCAAGATGGAGGGCGGCATCAGCGATGCCCGTGAAGCCTCCCGTCAGGCCATGAACGAGGTTTCGGTGGCCGTTGTTTCTTGTACCTTGGTATTTATGGCCGTGTTTATCCCCGTGACGTTCATGCCCGGTACCTCGGGTACGTTCTTTACCCAGTTCGGCATTACCATCGCCTCGTCCGTGGGTCTTTCGTGTGTGTCGGCCCTGACGCTCTGTCCGGCTCTCTGTGCCATCATGATGAAGATATCGGAGCAGGAAGACGAGAAGAAGTCGCTGACCTATTACACCCGGAAAGCCTATACCGTCAGCTACAATGCCATAGCCGATAAATACAGCCGTAGTGTACAGAAGTTCATCAAACGTCCCGTTTTGGCATGGATTTCACTGGCTGCGGCCGGTGTGCTGCTCGTATTCTTCATGCAGAATCTGCCCTCGGGCCTGGTTCCTCAGGAAGACCAAGGTGTGTTCCTGGCTGAGTTGCAAGCACCGGAAGGCAGCACACTGCAGCAGACGCGTGAGATGGTGAAAGCGGTGGAAGAGAAAGCGAAGCAGATTCCCGAATTGGAGAGCTTTGCCGTCACCTGCGGTTATGGTATGATGTCGGGTGCCGGTTCTAACTATGCCACAATGGTGGTTCGTCTCAAGAACTGGGAGGAACGTCCGGGTATGAACCACTTGCTGACGCTTGTCATGTACCGTTTCTACTTCGACTGTCTGGAGATTAAGGATGTACGGGTGCTGCCTTTCGAGATGCCGCAGATTCCCGGCTATGGTACGAGCAACAGTGTGAGCCTCGTTGTGGAGGATCCCACCGACGGCAACCTGTCGGAATTCTCCAAGCAGACCGAGCGCTTCCTGGCCAAGCTGTCGGAGCGTCCTGAGATAGCCTCCGCCTCATCAACCTACTCGGAGAGATTCCCAAAGTATCAGGTTGATGTCGATGCTGCCCAGTGCGACCGTGCCGGTGTGACACCAGAAGCTGTTCTCACTACCCTCGGTACCTACTGCGGTGGTGCCTATATCGGCAACTTCAACCAGTTCGGTAAGGTCTATCGTATCATGGCGGCCGCCTCGCCCGAGTATCGTCTCGATCCGCAGTCGCTCCAGAATATCTTCATGCAGGTGGGGAGCGGCAAGATGACGCCCATCTCCGAGTTCGTCACGCTCAAACAGATTGTCGGCCCGGCCAACATCGAGCACTTCAACCTGTTCCAGAGCATCTCCTGCTTCATCCAGACCGGTAACGGATATACCGAGGGAGACGCCCACAAGGCCATTGACGAAGTGTTCAGGGAGGAGATGCCCAACACGGCTACCTACGAGTACAGCGGTATGTCGCGCGAGCTCGAGGAGACAGCCAACTCCAATGCCACAGCCCTCATCTATGTCATCTGTGCCATCCTGATCTACCTCATCCTGGCTTCGCTCTACAACTCGTGGTTCACACCGTGGGCCGTGCTTTTCAGCGTACCGTTCGGACTGATGGGTGCCTTTGTGTTCGCCTACTTGGGTAGTCTGTTGGGTTTGCCTGGCATGGACAACAACATCTACCTGCAGACGGGTGTCATCATGCTCATCGGTCTGCTGGCTAAGACAGCCATCCTTATCACTGAGTTCGCCGCCGAGCGCCGTGCCCAGGGTCTTAGCATCGTCGATGCGGCCTTTGAGGCATGTAAGGAACGTCTGCGTCCCATCCTCATGACGGTTCTCACGATGATCATCGGTATGATTCCTCTCGTCATCGAGGGCGGTGCCGGCGCCAACGGCAACCGCGCCCTGGCTCTCGGTGTGATTGGCGGTATGACCGTCGGTACCATTGCTCTGCTCTTTGTGGTGCCTGCCTTCTTCATCGTGTTCCAGAAACTGCACGAGCGTTTCCAGGGCAAGACCGAAGAGACAGTTCCCGAAGGAGACTCCTCAAAATAACCTCCCGAAATGAGAAAGACCATTTTAGTGGCTGCCGTTCTGCTGTGTGCCGTGATTCCGTCCTTGCCGGCCCAGAATATTTTCCACCGTCTGGACAGCATGCTGACCGAGAATTACCGCAAGGTGCGGTATGATACGGCCTATCTGGCACGTCCGCAGTCCAAGTGGACCATCATGGCAAGGGTGAACCTGTCAGGGTTGACCGTTGAGACCAAGGGTATTGACAACGGACAGCACTTCAAGTCGAGGATGGATGCCAAAAACAAGACCACCATCAGCCTCGGCGCTGGTTATCAGGGTCTGATGCTGAGCCTGGCGTTGAACCCTGCCCAGTTCTCAGGCAAGAACCACGACTACGAGCTTAACTTGAATATCTACCGCCGCCGTTTCGGTTTCGACTTCATCTGGCAGGATGCCCGCAACTTCAAGGGCTGGTATGTCCAGGACGGCTGGCCGCGTTACAACCTGCCCGACGGAATGCTGAAGGTACGGACGCTGAACCTCAACGGCTACTATGCATTCAACAGCCGCCGCTTCTCCTATCCCGCCGCCTTCTCCCAGAGCTACATCCAGCGCCGTTCGGCGGGCAGTTTCCTGCTGGCGGCTTCAGTCATGGGACAGCGTGCGGTCTACGACGGGGATACGTACCTCAAGCTGAATACAGTGAACGTCGGCATCGGAGCAGGCTACGCCTACAACTATGTGCCCCATGAGGGCTGGCTGCTGCACCTTTCGCTCCTGCCCACACTCATCGTTTATAGCAACAGTTCCCTGACGGTGGACGACAAACAGACGAAACAGCACTATGATTTCCCGGAGTTTATCGTCACAGCCAGAGCATCGGCTGTGCG
>CAJOOX010000037.1 GCA_905236195.1 uncultured Bacteroidales bacterium | reverse complement strand
TGCCACAGAAAGCAAAAAGCAGCCGAAATAAAAGGGTCTTCTGTGTATAAGTTAATTAAAACAGAATTTATAGAACATCCCTTAAAACCTTAAACTTCAGAACTGACTCTAAACTATCCCTACTCCCCTCCTTTCAAGGGAGGGTCGGGGTGGATCTTTTCAACTGTTTACAGCCGGTTCTTATAGGCCAGCAGCGTGTTCTTCATCAGTGAACAAATGGTCATGGGACCTACGCCGCCGGGAACGGGTGTGATGTATGAACACTTGGGAGCTACCTCGTCGAAATTGACGTCGCCCTTCAGACGGAAACCGCTCTTGCGGGTGGCATCGGGCACACGGGTGGTTCCCACGTCGATGACTACGGCTCCGGGCTTCACCATATCGGCCGTTACAAACCAGGGAGAACCGATGGCGGCAATGAGGATGTCGGCCTGTAGCAGAATCTCCTTGAGGTTGGCCGTACGCGAATGGCAGACCGTCACGGTAGCATTACCGGGATTGGCCTTGCGCATCATCAGCTGGGCAACCGGTTTGCCTACGATATTGCTGCGGCCCAACACGACACAATGTTTGCCGGACGTTTCGATATGGTATCGGTCCAGCAGGTCGATGATGCCCATCGGTGTGGCCGAAATGAAACAGGGAAGTCCGATGGAAAGCCGACCCACATTGACGGGATGGAATCCGTCCACATCCTTACGATAGTCGATTGCCTCAATCACCTTCTGTTCGTCGATGTGACGGGGCAACGGCAACTGAACGATAAAGCCGTCGATATCCGCGTCATTGTTCAGACGCTCCACCTCGGCAAGCAGTTCCGCCTCGGTGACGGTATCTTCAAAACGGATGAGCGAACTCTTGAATCCGCATTCCGCACAGGCTTTCACTTTGTTGGCAACATACGTCTCACTGCCTCCGTCGTGACCCACCAGGATGGCGGCCAGATGCGGAGGACGCTGGCCCTTGGCAACCATTTGGGCCACTTCCCGGGCAATTTCCTGTTTGATGGCGGCCGCTGTAGCCTTACCATCGATAATCTGATATGACATTGTATTGTTGTAATTTATTATAAGTTCATGCCGCAGAACGTTGCAACGTTACTTCCGTTACCAGCGTTACTTGTGTTCCTGCAGTTTCTGTTTTAGAACTTGCGTGCATTCTGAGCGGCCGACTTCATACGCATCAGCATACGGGGATCGTGCTTCATGTCGGTAATCTGCTTCATCATCTTACGCATCTGTTCGAACTGCTTGATGAGCCGGTTGACCTGCACAATATCCGTACCTGAGCCTTTGGCAATACGCTGCCGGCGCGAGGTGTTGAGAATCTCGGGATGATGACGTTCTTCGGGAGTCATGGAGTTGATGATTGCCTCAACGCCCTTGAAAGCGTTGTCGTCGATATCAATGTCCTTGATGGCCTTTCCCACACCGGGAATCATGCCGGCCAGGTCCTTCAGGTTACCCATCTTCTTAATCTGTTGGATCTGTTCGAAGAAATCGGTAAAGTCGAACTGGTTCTTGGCAATCTTCTTCTGCAGTTTACGGGCCTCCTCTTCGTCATAATTCTGCTGGGCGCGTTCCACAAGAGAAACCACGTCTCCCATGCCGAGGATACGGCCTGCCATACGTTCGGGATAGAACACATCGAGGGCATCCATCTTCTCGCCCATGCCCACGAACTTGATGGGTTTGTTTACTACCGTACGGATGGAAAGCGCAGCACCGCCGCGGGTATCGCCGTCCAGTTTGGTCAGTATTACACCCGTGAAGTCGAGACGGTCGTTGAATTCCTTGGCGGTATTCACGGCATCCTGACCCGTCATGGAATCGACAACGAAAAGAATTTCGGTAGGATTGACGGCATCTTTGATGTTGCGGATCTCGGTCATCATGGCTTCATCGACAGCCAAGCGGCCTGCCGTATCGATAATGACCACATCATTGCCTTTCCTGCGGGCTTCTTCAATGGCTGCCTTGGCTATCCTGACAGGATCTTTCTCCTCGCGATTGACGAAAACAGGACAACCCACCTGATTGGCCACAACCTCCAACTGGTCGATGGCGGCAGGACGATAGACGTCGCCTGCAACGAGCAACGGGCGTTTGTTCTTCTTGGTCTTGAGCATCAGGGCGAGTTTGCCCGAATGGGTCGTCTTACCGGAACCCTGCAGACCGGCCATCAGTATGATGGTGGGATTGGGTTTGAGATTGAGTTCCGAGGCTTCTCCACCCATCAGTACGGCCAATTCGTCGTGAACGAGTTTGACCATCAGCTGACCGGGTTTTACGGCGGTGAGCACATTCATACCCAAGGCTTTTTGCTTCACCTGGTCGGTAAATGTCTTGGCCACTTTGTAGTTGACGTCGGCATCCAAAAGGGCACGACGTACATCCTTCAGGGTTTCGGCAACGTTGATCTCTGTGATCTTACCCTCGCCTTTGAGGATTTTGAACGAACGCTCCAGGCGTTCACTTAAACTTTCAAACATTGTTTCTTAATTACTATAATTTGACCGCAGCAATACAGGAAACAGGTGCAAAGATAGTCTTTTTTTCCGACATGACCAAAAAATCGGCACAAAATTTGGAAGAATGAAAAAAAATCCCTACATTTGCAGGCAATAATGAAATCCGGATTATACATACATGTCCCCATTTGTGCATCGAGGTGCATCTACTGCGACTTCTATTCCACAACCCTGCACGGCGTGGAGGAAGCCTTTGCAAATGCCGTATTGCGGGAGGCAGAAGGAAGTCCTGACCGAACAGCGGCCTGCATGCCGGGAGAAATCCGGACGCTCTATCTCGGTGGCGGAACTCCCTCCCAACTGGGCGGTCGTACCTTGAAACGCATGCTCGAAGAACTGGCCCGTATATTCGACCTTTCCAACGTTAAAGAAGCCACGATGGAGGTCAATCCCGAGGATGTTGATGAACGGTTCGCCCAAGAACTTTTCGATGGCGGAAGCATCATCAACCGGGTAAGTATGGGCGTGCAGAGTTTTGTTGACGAAGAGCTGCAATTTCTCCGCCGCCGCCACAATGCCGGCAAACCGGCTGAAGCCATACGTATTTTAAGAAGCAATGGAATTCAGAACATCAGCATCGACCTGATGTACGGACTTCCCCTCCAGACCATGGACAGTTGGAACCGCAGCATCGATACCGCCATTGCCCTCAAAACCCAGCACATATCGGCTTACTGTCTCAGCGTGGAGGAAAATACGCCGTTAGGGAAAATGCTGAAAGGGAACAGGGAATCCGGTAACAGAATCACCCTCCCGGACGATGATATGTGTGTAGCAATGGCTGCCGTGCTGAGAAAGAAACTCCAGGCTGCCGGATATATACAATATGAAATCTCCAATTATGCCCTCCCGGGCTTCCATTCGCAACACAATTCTGCCTATTGGGACGGGACACCCTACCTGGGCCTCGGGCCCGGGGCACATAGTTACGACGGCCATGCGACCCGGTATTGGAACCAAACCGACCTGAAAGCCTATTTAAATAAGGTATATAACAAGGAAGATTCTGACGGGACGGAATGCGAACATCTTACAGAGAAAGATATCCGTAATGAAAGGGTGATGCTGGGATTACGTACCCGGCGGGGAATTCCGGCAGAACTGGCAGTCGGGTATGAAGGAACAGTTGCGGATTTCATAAGCCGCGGATTACTGGAGGCCCAAAACGGACGTCTTCGACTCACCGAAGCCGGACTGAACTTCGGCGATGAAGTCACTCGCGAACTTTTTGCTACCGACGGCCCTTAAAAACAAAAACGGGACGGCTTCACAGCCTACCCGTTCTCAAGCAAAGGGATCGAAATAACACACATAACACACATTACCAATTATATTGGTTTCTTATGATTCATAATCAAAT
The DNA here is from genome assembly GCA_905236195.1 of uncultured Bacteroidales bacterium. Lineage (GTDB taxonomy): Bacteria > Bacteroidota > Bacteroidia > Bacteroidales > UBA3663 > Liminaster. The sequence goes on along the minus strand of CAJOOX010000037.1, from coordinate 2,495 downwards.
TATGGCACAAAGATAGTGAAATGATGAAAATTATGCAAATTTCCGACCCGAAAAATAGTATATTTCACAAAAATAGCTTATCTTTGCAATGTCTGTTTGACATAAAAATTCAAAATCCGGACACAAAAAAGATATTATAATTTGTACAATAAGTATGACTAAGGAATACATCTATCAGACTGAGATGAAGACGCGTGACTACGAGTGTGACGTACAGGGTGTAGTCAACAACGCTAACTATCAACACTACCTCGAGGTGACCCGTCACGAGTTTATCCAAAGCCTGGGCACCTCTTTCCAGGCATGGCATGACCAGGGCATCGACGTGATGGTTTCCAAGATCACAATTTCCTACAAAAACTCGCTGCGCGGCGGCGAGGAATTTATTTCCTGCCTTAATATGAAGCGTCAGGGTGTACGATACGTATTCCTGCAGGACATCTACCGCAAGAGCGATATGAAACTCTGTATCACGGCCGAAGTGCATTGTGTTTGCGTGGTGAACGGAGTCCTTTCGCGTGGCGAAGAAGTAGAGCCTGTTTTTGCCAAATATCTGGAATAAACTGATACCGAACCGGGAAAGATGGACGAACTGGATTATCTGCTGGCGCTGACCCAAATGAAAGGCATCGGATCCATCCGAGCCAAACAACTGATCGACTATTTCGGGAGTGCAAAGGCTGTTTTCGAAGCCGATGCCAACACCCTTATGCTGACGCATGCGGGCGAAGTACTCTTGCCACAGATTGATAATCCGAAGGTGCTTGCAAATGCCCATAACGAACGTCTTTGGGCCGAATCCAAACACATCCGTCTGATCGCAATGCAGGATGACGACTACCCTTCCCGCCTCAAGGATGTCCCCGACGCCCCGGCTTTGCTCTACTATTTGGGGGATGCCTCGCTCAACGCTTCCCATGCTGTCAGCATCGTGGGAACACGTTCGGCAACACAGTACGGACGCGACCGTGTACGCGAACTCGTCAGAGATCTCTGCCAGGCTTTGCCCGACACACTCATCATCAGCGGTCTGGCTATGGGCATCGACGTGGCGGCCCACAATGCCGCCCTTGAGATGCATGTTCCCACAGTAGGTGTGCTTGCCCACGGACTGGATACCATTTATCCCATCCAACACCGTAACGTTGCCAAAGCGATGGTTCAGCAACACGGCGGTCTCATCACGGAATATCCCACCCGAACAGAACCGGTGCGCGGCAACTTTCTGGCTCGAAACCGCATCATTGCAGCACTTAGCGACGTCGTAGTGGTTGCAGAAAGCAAGGAGAGGGGCGGAGCGCTTGTAACCGCACGAATTGCCAATTCCTACTCACGCGAAGTGACAGCATTCCCCGGACGTATCACCGACGAGAAATCGAAGGGATGTAACGCCCTGATACGAAACAATCAGGCCTGCCTCATCACCGATGCGGCAGACCTGATGAAACAGATGCAATGGGAACCCGGTACCCTTCCGTTCATGCGCGATAACTCCGAACCGGAAATCCCCAACCTCTCTCCCATCGGACATCAGGTGGTCAACCTGATTCATGACCGGGGCGCTCTCAAGGCCGAACAAATATCCGAAATACTCGGCATTGAACGATTTCTGCTCTCCGATGAACTGCTTCAGATGGAACTGGACGGGATTATCCACACCCTTCCGGGCGATTTGATTGAGACCGCCCGTTAGTCGTCCTTGTGAAGCGTCGGCAGTTGCCAATGGTTTCTTACGGCCAGCAGACGGATGACAATGACCACTGAACCGCACAATACCTGCGCCACCCAGTTGGGCAGGCCCAGCAGCAGACATACCGAAAAGACGATGCCGCCGGTAAAACATGCCATCGCATAGATTTCCGAACGGAAGATGATGGGAATCTCGTTCAGCAGCACATCGCGGATTACACCTCCGGCGGCACCTGTCAGCATACCCATGAGAATCGCTACCCAATGCTGGAAGCCCGCATCGATGGTCTTCTGGAATCCGACTACCGTGAAGAGTCCCAGACCGATTGTATCGAACAGGAAAATCGTCAGGTCTATCTTGACAAAGAGATGGCGGAAACTGACATATAGCAGCAATGCCAGGAATCCCACCAGAAAATAGGACCATTGTGTCATCCAGAACGGAGACTGGTGGAGCATCACGTCGCGTACCGTACCGCCGCCTACCGCAGTAGCCATACCCACAATGAAGGCGCCGAAGACATCGAACTCCTTGTGCGAGGCCAGGCGAATGCCCGAAATGGCAAACGCAAACGTGCCGAAATAATCAATCAGATCGACAAAGGTAATCATTACAGATTCTTCTGAAGGAAACGGTAGAGGGTCTTGTAGATATGTTTGCGCGCCTTTCCGCCACGGATGGAATGGTCCTTGTTGGTATAGACCATCATCTGGAAAGGGATGTCCTCCTCCACCCACTTGGCTTGGAGTTCAAACGTATTCTGCGGATGTACGTTGTCGTCAGCAGTGCCGAAGACGAGCAGCAC
>CAJOOX010000036.1 GCA_905236195.1 uncultured Bacteroidales bacterium | reverse complement strand
GCCTCACGGCAGGGGGCTCGCAGCCCCCGAGAGTGGTGTCCCACTTGTCTTACTCTATCGTTAGCGGCTGCAAACATAGTAACTTTCGGAATTATAAGAGACCCCAGATTCTTATAATTCCGAAAGTTGAATAAAATGATTACTGCAACGCAGGCAACGTTATGGGGAAGAGGGGATTATCCGTGTGATCTTCGTAGATTTTACGGACGAGTGAGCGCACGAAATCGGGTTGCTGCGATGCGAGATCGCTGTCCTCATGGGGATCGACTTCGAGGTCATACAGACGACACATGCCGCGCTGAACGACCAACTTCCAACGACCTTGGCGCACGGCGAGCATATCCGTCTCGTGGAACTCCCAGTAGAGGTGGTCGTGCTGGCTCTGACGTCCTCTTCCCGTGAGAGTAGGCAGGATGGAGATGCCGTCGAAGTAGTCGGGAGGGCTGACTCGTACAGGGAAAGTGCCTTGCAGCGTCACCTCCGGTTGTGGACGGCGGTAGCGGCGCTCGTAGTCGCGAATACCGGCAATGTCACAGAAGGTAGGCATGAGGTCGTAGAAGGCAAATGGGAAGTCGCTCTGGCTGCCCGCCTTTACGTGCCCCGGCCAACGCACGATGAACGGGATTCGTATGCCACCCTCGTGTGTGCTGCGCTTCAGGCCCCGGAACTTGCCGTCGTGATTGAAATACACGGGGTCGGCTCCACCTTCTTCGTGGGGGCCGTTGTCGCTGGTGAAGATGAGCACGGTGTTCCCGGCAAGCCCTTGTTCCTCGAGGACCTTCATGATCTCGCCCACCTGAGCATCCAGGCGCGTAATCATCGCGGCAAACTGAGCATGGGCTTCGGGCGTCGGGTTGTAGCGCGAGGGTTCGTCGCCACGGTACTCACGTTCAGGGAGCAGTTTGCCACGGAAGGACTGCAGCAGCGAGTCGTTGGGTTGGCGCAGCTCGGCATGTGGCAGCGTATAGGTGAATAGGCCGAGGAATGGCTCCCCCTTCTTCTGCCGGCGCAGCCACGCAAGAGCCCGTTTGTGGATGAGGTCGGCACTGTACTGCGTGCGGCGGTTGTAGTCATCACCGAACATCGAGTGGAGGATGTTCTCCTGCAGCACCTCGCGCACCACGCCCGTGTCGCCGCGCTCGCGGCTGTAGCGGTTCAGAAAATTAGGATAATAGAGATGAGCCTGAAACTGGCAGATATATCCGAAGAACTCATCCACGCCGCGCTTATCGGGCGTAGAAACGCTGCCCTCATAGCCTCCAGCCCATTTCCCAAACATGCCGGTTCGGTAGCCCTCGGCCTTGAAGATTTCGGGGAGAAGGACGTGGTGTGGGTCGTAGGGTTCCTGCCCTACTACTGCATAATCGACATTCTTTCCGTACTCCACGCGCCCCGACCAGTACTCCTTGTTGCCGCGCACGTGGCAGTGGCCGGAATGCTGTCCAGTCATCAGCGATGCCCTCGATGGCGCCGACACGGGGCTTCCTGCATAGGCCGATGTCATCCGCATGCCCTGCCGGGCAAGCAGGTCGATGTTGGGTGTCTGGAAGTGTTGCTGACCGTAGCAGGAGAGGTCGCCATAGCCCATGTCGTCGCACATGATATAAAGGATGTTAGGCCTCTGTTGTGCAGCAGCAGGCGTGAGGGACATGGCAATCATTGCCAACGAGACCTCATGGTGTCTCCGAATATAGGTTTTCTTCATTTATCTTGATATTTACTCTACTGTAACACTCTTGGCAAGGTTACGTGGACGATCGACATCTTTGCCTTTGCAGACGGCAATGTGGTAGGCAAGGAGCTGGAGAGGTATGGAAGCAATAAGTGGCTGGTAACATTCGAGCGTGTCGGGCAGTTCGATGACGTGATCGGCAAGCTGGCGAATCTGCTCATCGCCAGCGGTGACGAGAGCTGTGACACGTCCGCCGCGTGCGCGCACTTCCTGAATATTGCTGATGACCTTCTCGTAGAGCTTGTCGCGTGTGGCAATGACGAAGACAGGCATCTCGCTGTCGATGAGGGCAATGGGGCCATGCTTCATCTCGGCTGCGGGATAGCCTTCGGCATGGATGTAGGAGATCTCCTTTAGCTTCAACGCTCCTTCGAGGGCCACGGGATAGTTGTAGCCGCGACCGAGGTAGAGGCAGTTCTTGGCGTAGGTGAAGATGGGTGCCAGCCGTTCTATCTGCTCATTGGTCTTCAACGCCTGCTCCATCTTCTCAGGGATGCGTGTCAGCTCGGCCACCATTTCCTTGTATAGTTCACCAGAGATGGTGCGACGCTCGTTGGCAATGCAGAGAGCGAGCATGGAGAGGACGGTGACCTGTCCCGTGAAGGCCTTGGTACTGGCCACTCCGATTTCCGGTCCCACGTGGATATAGACACCAGTAGATGTCTGACGGGGGATGCTGGCACCGATAGCATTGCAGATGCCAAAGACGAAAGCACCGGCACTGCGGGCCTGCTCGATGGCGGCCAGCGTGTCGGCTGTCTCTCCGCTTTGCGAGATGGCAATGACCACATCATCAGGGAAAATGACAGGTTCGCGGTAGCGGAACTCCGATGCATACTCCACTTCCGCGGGGATGCGGCACAGACTTTCGATAAGCTGTTTGCCTATGAGTCCTGCGTGCCAACTTGTTCCGCAAGCCACGATGATGATGCGCCGTGCGGCCACCAGTTTCTCGCGATAATCAATGACGGCGGAGAGGGTGATGCGGTCGGCATCCACATTGATACGTCCACGGATGCAGTCGCGGATGCAGTTGGGCTGCTCGAAAATCTCCTTGAGCATGAAAAACGGATAGCCGCCTTTCTCCAACTGCCCCAGGGTCACGTCTATCTGCTTCACCTTGGGATGCTGGGTCACATTATCAATGTTGACGACCTTCAGTTCCTCACCCAGACGCATCACGGCGATGTCGCCGTCGTTCAAATAGACCACCTTGTCGGTGTATTCGGCAATGGGGCTGGCATCAGAAGCCAGGAAGAAATCGCCGTCGGCTCCCAGGCCTACGACGAGTGGTGAGCTCTGACGGGCGCAGACGATGGTGTCGGGGTGTTCGCGGTCGAGGATGGCGATGGCATAGGCTCCGATGACCTGATGCAGCGCTACCTGGACGGCTTCAAGCAACTGGAGTTCGTTGCTCACCATAATGTGCTCGATGAGCTGCACGAGCACCTCGGTGTCTGTGACGCTCTTGAACTGGATGCCACGTGCTACGAGGTTTTCCTTGATGGTGGCATAGTTCTCGATGATGCCGTTGTGGATGAGTGCCAGACGCCCGGAAGCGGAATAATGCGGGTGGGCATTGGCGCTGGAGGGTTCGCCGTGGGTGGCCCAGCGGGTGTGTGCGATGCCCGCGCTGCCGCTGGTGTCCTTGTCCTCGCAGAAAGTCTCGAGGTCGGCCACCTTGCCCTTGGCTTTGTAAACGTTGAGCCCGCCCTTGTCGTCAATCATGGCCACGCCGGCGCTGTCATAACCACGGTATTCCAGTCTCTGTAGTCCCTTAATCAAAATGGGATAGGCCTTCTTCTGGCCGATATATCCAACTATTCCACACATATTGTAGTCGATTGTTTAATGTTTAACGTTTAATGTTTGCTTACCTTTTGTTAGCTCTTTCGCTGAAATCGGCGGCAAAGGTAGCAAAAAGTAAGCAAACAACCATGAATTTTAAGCAAAAAGATGTTTTTAGGGCTATAAATATGATAAATAAAGGTAATTGGTTTGGGCAGGATACTCGGCGGCGAGGGTGTCGATTTGGTTGACGATGGGAACGACACCGAGTTCCTGGCGCCAAGAGCGAATGATGAGGCTGGCTTCCTCCATAGAACGGTTCTCGCCAAGTCCAAGCGCGCGGGCAATCTGGAAATCGGAAAAGCCATAAATCTTAGCCTCACGGAGAAGTTCTACAAACTCGGGAGCCTCCAGGTATTCCAAGAGTTCTGTGTTGTCCATGAACTCGGCAAACTCAGAGAACTGGGCGAAGGATTGCAGGTGCTCATTGACGTGAACGATATGGTGAAGCTTCTGCAGGAACCAGCGGTCGATCTTCGTCAGCGCGTGGATCTGCTCCACAGTATAACCAATGAGCATGGCCTTGGCGATGACAAAGATGCGCGTGTCGGTGGCATGCTGCAGAGCATTGAGGATGTCTGTCACGTGTTTTGCTTTGTTATCTACGAAACCATGCATCCATTGTCCAGTCATGCGCAGACCCTTCTGCATGGCT
>CAJOOX010000035.1 GCA_905236195.1 uncultured Bacteroidales bacterium | reverse complement strand
TGAATAATGATAAGGAAGTAGTTGACACCTTCACCGACCCCTATTTAACCTGGACAAGCACCGTGACTCAAGTTCAAAATTACATGAGCAATAATTTGAAAGATTACACGATGTATAGAGGAGATACCGGCAAGGCAGAGGCCCAGGATTTAAACGGAGATGGTGTAGATGATACCTATAGTTTAATCTACGGTTCATCAGATGCGTTAATTGGCCAAATCAATTATTATTTCACCAGTCAGACTTCGGACCTGTATGAAACGTATGCGTATATTGTTTATGAAGCAATGTCCTTCGCGGAGATAAAGGAAATCATTGCTTCCAGGTATGATTATCTTGGAGAAGCAGAAGACGGCTCATACGCATATTATATATCAGGCGATGGAGTAACTGTAGTATATGTATGGGATTTGGAATCATACGCAGTTGTCGATTACGAATCGTATGATCATCTTGTTAACTCTTCTTCCGCCAAGGGTGTACTTTCAACGGATGCATTTGTCAACCATGCCTCTGACGTGTTTAAGGCAGATAAGTTGAAAAAAATTGTCAAGTAATCAGGCATTACCGTAATACGAAATCTTAAAGTATAGGGCGCGGTCTTGACAGTGCCCTGTCATTCAAAACCCTTACAAGATAATGTCCCGGCAATAACCGGGGCATTATCTGACCGTTTTCATTAAGCCAAAAGAGCAGAGCGATGCTTGCATCGGCTATGCCTTGGCGGGAAAACGAGCTTGAATATGAACTCTTTAAATGAAAAAGGTTTATACATCTTTATTTTTATTGTTGGTGAGCATCGCCCTCCATGCCGAACCCGTGGAGGTGGAAGAACTGACCTACCATCTCTATTCTAATGCCACAGCGTCTGTTGCAGCCAACCAGTCGACCGAACTCAGCGGAGAAATGTCAATACCGGCAACCATCCTGGTCAATGATACGGCCTATCGTGTCGTTTCTATTGCGACCTTTGCATTTATCAACTGTACAGGCCTGACATCTGTCACGATTCCAAAGACCGTGAAAAGCATCGGTGCCAGGGCATTCTATGGATGCCAAAACCTGACTTACGTTTCAATTCCACAAAAGGCACAAAAAATCGGAAAGGAAGCATTCTCCGGATGCGCCCTGAAGGAAGTACGCTGCTATATCAAGGACCCCAAACCGACTGGACTGAGAGCCTTCGAAGGATGTGAGAAAGCGACCCTTTATGTGCCGACTGGCACTCGGAAAGCCTACCATAATACCGTAGATTGGTGGACATTCCGTAATATCATTGAATTCTAAAAGATAATCATGGCAAATCCAGACATCGACCTCCGGCAGCTCCTCCCTGAAGGAGCTACACTCCAGGGTGGCAAGTATCGCGTGGTACGCTACCTTTCGTCCGGCAATTTCGGTAATACCTACATCGTGGAGAACACAGGCATGCAGGTAGAGTTCGCCATGAAGGAGTTCTTCCTGCGTAATATCTGTTACCGTACGGGCGGAGCAGGCATGTCTGTAAGTCCGGCGGTTTCTCCCGAGAAAGTGGCTGTCCAGCGCGAGAAGTTCAAGAAGGAAGCACGTCGTCTCTACGGGCTGTCCAGCAAACACCTGGTCCATGTGAACGATATGTTCGAGGAGAACAGTACGGTCTATTATGTGATGGATTTTGTGAAGGGCGAATCGCTTTCCAACTATATGCAGCGTACGGGACAGCCGCTCAGCGAGGAACAGGCGCTCTTTGTTTTCAATCAGTTGCTGGACGGTCTTGAGGAAGTTCATTCCAAACAGATCTGGCACCTTGATCTGAAACCCGAGAATCTCATGATAGATAAGGACGGCAATGTGGTCATCATCGACTTCGGTGCAAGCAAACAGGTGGGGCAGTCCGGCAAATACACCGGCACCAGTAACATCCTGTGCTATACGCCAGGCTACGCACCATCCGAGCAGGTCAACCAGAACATGGCTGCCATCGGGCCCTGGACGGACATCTACGCCCTGGGCGCCACGCTCTATAACCTGTTGACAGGAATCGATCCTTCCACGGTGAATCCCGCCGCGCCACTTTTCCCCAAGACGGTGAGCGCCAGAATGAAGCAACTGGTGCGGCGGCTGATGAACATCGACATGAAACAGCGTCCGCAGAGTATTGCCGAAGTAAGGGCGTTATTGGCTACTCCGACCTCGGAGAAAATGCCAACTACAGCACCGGCTGCACCTTCCAAATCTTCCACCCCGGGAAAAAAACCGGAAAATTCCGGTTTATCGTTGGTTAAGTTTCTGATTATTACTGTCGCTATCGGAATCGTATCCTTGATTCTGTTTGTCATCCTGATTAATTCCTGTGATGAAGAAAAAGAGCCCGCCACATACGATGAAGAATGGGAAGTGGCTGACACGGTTGCCGTGTGGGACGAAAATAACAACGACGAAATTGACTACGATAAACAAAACCGTCTCTCCAATGATGACATCCTGAAGGATGAGGCAGACTATGAGGAAGTGGCTGCTTTGCTAGGTAGTATGGAAGAGAACGTTACGGAAAACGTCGACCGGGGAACCTACAATTCATCTGGCGGATTCTATGTCAAAGGCACCCGGCGTTCTGCCTCACCTACGGTCGGGAATCCGACGATGCTGCAGAAAGCCGTAGATTTAGGAAAACTTCAAAACGGAAGTGTCACCGAGTCTGCTCAGGGTGTATTGGTTTATGATAGCTATGGGTATTATTTTACAGAGGGTATCGACGAGGGGCTGAAAACCAAAATCCGGGAAATAAACAGCAGCGGAGACAGAATCTATGATATCAATCTGCTGAATAATACCAATTACGCTATCGTTTGGGACCGTAATTTCCAGATATGCGGACATCCCCAGGCGCTCTACGACAAGGCCAATGCCTTCTGGAATGAGGGCGCAACCATCCGCTCGCTCTGTTTCAACATGGGCGGGTCCTGGTGGGCAGTAGTCACTACCGGTGGCTCCTGGGCTGCCGATGAGAGCACTTCAGTTCTCATCGAAAAGGCCTCAGCCCTTTATGGCGAAGTCATCTCTGTCCATGTGTCCGACAGGGGGCGTGCGGTCTGTTGCGAGAACGGCGTCTATTGTGACAATGTTCCCTCTTCATTATATGACCAACTTAAAAAGTTGGAATTCAAGCCTCGATACGTCAAGTTTACGGACGACGGCAAATATATTTTAACGAATGATCTGACTCAGGCATTCTGGTGCCTGTTATAATCTTTCGCCCAATGGGGGTCGTAGCAAACGGGATCACCTTTTCACACGAAGCAACAAACAAAACAGATTAATCAATGCTTAATTCGGATATTGACATCAAACAGCTGCTCCCGCAGGGAGCGACCCTCCAAAGCGGCAAGTACCGCGTGGTGCGTTACCTGTCGTCGGGAAACTTCGGCAACACCTACATCGTGGAGAACACCGGCATGCACGTCCAGTTCGCCATGAAGGAGTTTTTCCTTCGCAACATCTGCTACCGTACGGGCGGAGGCAGCGCCGTGAGCATCAGCCCGGCTGTCGATCCCGGGAAGGTGACCATCCAGCGTGAGAAATTCCAGAAGGAGGCGCAGCGTCTCTACGGACTGAAAAGCCCCCATCTGGTGCATGTGCACGACATGTTCGAGGAGAACGGCACGGTCTATTACGTGATGGACTTTGTGAAGGGCGAGTCGCTCTCCAGCTATATGCAGCGCACGGGGAGACCCCTTTCCGAGGAACAGACGCTTTTCATCCTCAACCAGTTGCTCGAAGGTCTCGATGAGGTGCATTCCAAACAGATCTGGCACCTGGACCTGAAGCCGGACAACATCATGATTGACAAGGATGGCAACGTCGTTATCATCGACTTCGGCGCCAGCAAACAGGTGGGGCAGTCCGGCAAATACACCGGAACGACCAATATCCTTTGCTACACGCCGGGTTATGCCCCGACGGAACAGGTCAATCAGAACCTGGATGCCATTGGGCCCTGGACGGATATCTACGCCCTGGGCGCCACCCTCTATAATCTGCTGACAGGCATCGATCCGGTCACAGTGAGTCCTGCCACGCTGCAGTTCCCGCCGTCGGTGAGCAAGAAGACCCAGCAACTCATTTGCAGCATGATGACCGCCGAGCGGACCCAGCGCCCGCAGAGCATCGCCGAGGTACGCCAGTTGGTGTCGGCCCCGGCCGCCTCGTCGAATACATCGTCCTCTTCCCGCCGGTGGCTTCCTGTCGTCGCTGCCCTTGCCGGCATTATCGCCCTTGCCGTCCTGTTGGTCAATCTCTTTTTTCGAGGAGGGCCAGAGGTGCCGGAACCCGTAGCGGTCTATGATGACACACCGATGGAAAATACTGTGGCGTATGAGGATATAGCAGCGGTTGATACCGTTGTAGGGGATGAAGTCCCCGCAGATGACAATCCCGCAGCGGCCGCCATAGCAGAACTACGTCAGCAGCAGGAGGCCGAGGCTCAAAAGCTGGAGCAGCTGCGCAAGGAGCGCGAAGCCGAGGAAAAGAGACAGGCGGAGCTGAAGCGTCAGCAGGAAGAACAGAAGCGTCAGCAGGAGGCTGAGCAGCAACAGCGGCAGGAAACCCAAAAGAAACAAAAGAAACCCCAGGACCAGACGCAGTCTTCAACTTCAGCCTCCTCCCAGACTTTTACTGTTTCCGGAGTCACATTCAAAATGATCAGTGTTGAGGGCGGGACGTTCCAGATGGGCAGCAACGACAGTGAAGCCAATGATCGCGAAAAGCCAGTTCACAGCGTCACACTGAGCGGCTATTACATCGGTGAGACAGAAGTGACGCAAGAGCTGTGGGAAGCCGTGATGGGGACTACCGTTTCCCAACAGAGGGATAAAGCTGATAAGTCCTGGTCTTTAAGTGGTGTCGGGAGCAGTTATCCGATGTATTATGTCAGCTGGAACGAATGTCAGGATTTTATCCGCGAGCTGAACCGTCTGACGGGCAAGCGTTTCCGTTTGCCCACCGAGGCGGAATGGGAATATGCTGCCCGTGGCGGCAAGAAGAGTACTGGTGCAAAATATGCGGGCAGTGATGTCGTTTCCTCAGTGGCGTGGTATTATGACAACAGCGGTAGCTCGACGCATCCGGTGAAAGGGAAACGCCCCAACGAACTGGGCATTTATGACATGAGCGGCAACGTTTGGGAATGGTGTCAGGATTGGTATGGCAGCTACAGCAGCGGTTCACAGACAAATCCCAAAGGTTCGGCGTCCGGCTCCTATCGCGTGATCCGGGGCGGCAGCTGGTCCGACCACGCCGGGGACTGCCGCGTGGCTTCTCGCGACGGGG
>CAJOOX010000034.1 GCA_905236195.1 uncultured Bacteroidales bacterium | reverse complement strand
GCCTGTCGAACCGTTGTGGCTGATGGCGATGCCCAGACCGATGCCCGCAATGATGCCGCCGATGAGCAGGTGCATGAAACGGTCCTGTCCGGCTGTAACCAGCGGGAAGGCTTCAAACAGGCTCTGCGCCACACTCAGAAAGAACGACAGCGCTATCACGCCCATGATGGTGCGTATCACGAACTGTCGGCTCAGTGCCTTGAAGGCGATGAGCAGCAGCAGGCCGTTGATGACCAGCACCGCCGGGCCGACGGGTATCCTGAAGGCGTAGTACAGCAGGGCGGCAATACCGGCCACTCCGCCCGATACGATTTGTTCGGGCAGAATGAAGGCCGAGAAGCCTACGGCGTAAATCGCACACCCCAGAAACACAAAGAGCGTGTCCTTGATCTGGAGTTTGAACAGCCGGCTGTGTACAGTGTCCTGAAAACTGCTCATCACAGTACGATGTTAACAATCTTCTTGGGTACAATAATGACTTTTTTGGGGGTCTTGCCCTGAATCCACTTCTGTGCGTCGGGATGCGCCAGCACGGCTTTCTCGATGTCGGCATTCTGTGCGTCGGACGGGAATTCCATTGTCAGTCTTACCTTGCCCTGAATCTGGATGGCATACTTGAACGACGATTCCACCAGGTACTTCTCGTCCCACTTGGGCCATTGGGCGTCACAGACGGTGCTTCCGTTGCCCAGGTTGTGCCACAGTTCTTCGGCGATGTGGGGTGCGAAGGGCGCCAGCAGCACAACCACCTGCGCGAGGACATCCTTCGAGGTGCACTTCTGCTGTGCGAATTCGCCCACCGCAATCATGAAAGCCGGAATGGCGGTGTTGTAGGAGAAGTTCCCGATGTCCTGCGTCACCTTCTTGATGAGCTTGTGGAGGGTCTTCAGGCTTTCGGCCGAAGGCTGCACGTCGTTGGGGAGGAATTCCTCGCCTTTCCAGAACAGGGCCCACAGTTTCTTCAGGAAACGGAACGAACCGTCGATGCCGGCAGTGTCCCAGGGCTTCGACTGCTCGATGGGGCCCAGGAACATTTCATAGAGTCGCAGCGTGTCGGCACCGTATTTGTCGCAGATGTCGTCGGGGTTCACTACATTGAACTTCGACTTCGACATCTTCTCCACGGCCCAGCCGCAGATGTATTTGCCGTCCTCCAGGATGAACTCGGCATCCGCATATTCGGGACGCCATGCCTTGAAGGCCTCCACGTCGAGCACGTCGTTATGAACCAGGCTGATGTCGCACAGCAGCGCCGTCGTTTCGTACTGGTCTTTCAGGTTGTGCGACACGAACTTGTTGGTGCCCTGCACGCGATAGACGTAGTTGCTGCGGCCCTGGATCATGCCCTGGTTGATGAGTTTCTGGAAGGGCTCCTCCACACAGCTCCAGCCGTAATCGTGCAGGAATTTGTTCCAGAAGCGCGAGTAGATCAGGTGACCGGTGGCATGTTCCGAACCGCCCAGATAGAGATCCACGTTCTTCCAGTATCCGTCGGCTTCTTCCGACACAAGGGCCTCGCCGTTCTTGGGGTCCATATAGCGGAGATAGTAGGCCGAGGAGCCTGCAAAACCGGGCATCGTACACAATTCGAGCGGGAACACCGTCTTCTGGTCAATCAGCGCTTTGTCAACCACCTTGCGGTTCTGTTCGTCCCAGGCCCAGATCTGTGCGTTGCCCAACGGGGGCTCGCCGGTCTCGGTGGGCTTGAATTCCTTCACTTCGGGCAACTGCAGGGGCAGACACTCCTCGGGCAGCATGTAGGGCATGCCGTCTTTGTAGTAGGCGGGGAACGGTTCGCCCCAGTAACGCTGGCGCGAGAAGATGGCGTCGCGCAGACGGTAGTTTACCTTCACACGGCCTATGCCCTTTTCGGTTACGTATTGCTTGGTCGCAGCGATGGCTTCCTTCACGGTCAGACCGTTCAGCGAGAAGCCGGGGTCGGCTGCATGGCCCGGACGGGGCGAATTGATCATGATACCCTCTTTGGCATCGAAACTCTCCTCGCTCACGTCGGCACCCTCGATGAGGGGGATGATGGGCAGGTTGAAGTGCTTGGCAAAGGCGTAGTCGCGCGAGTCGTGGGCCGGTACTGCCATGATGGCACCCGTGCCGTAGCCTGCCAGCACGTAGTCCGAAATCCAGATGGGCACCTCGTCGCCGGTCAGGGGATTGATGGCGTAGGAGCCTGAGAATACGCCCGACACCTTGTGGTCGCTCTTGCGCTCCAGTTCGGTTTTCTTCTTCGTGGCGTCAATATAGGCATCCACAGCGGCCTGCTGGGCTGCCGTGGTCACCTGGGCCACATATTCGCTTTCGGGAGCCAGTACCATGAAGGTCACGCCGAACATCGTGTCGGCGCGGGTGGTGAAGATGGTGAACTTCACGTCGCTGTCCTTCACCGAGAACACGGCTTCCGTACCCTCCGAACGGCCTATCCAGTTCCTCTGGGTCTCCTTGAGCGAGTCGGTCCATTCGATGGTGTCCAGGCCGTCCAGTAGACGCTGGGCATAGGCCGAGATGCGGAGGTTCCACTGACGCATGCGTTTCTGTTCTACGGGGAAACCGCCGCGTTCCGAGAGACCGTTCACCACCTCGTCGTTGGCAAGCACGGTGCCCAGACCGGGACACCAGTTCACCACGCTCTCGCCCAGGTAGGCGATGCGGTAGTTCATCAGGGTCTGCTGCTTTTCCTTCTCGCCCATGGCCTTCCATTCGGCGGCGCTGAAGGTCAGCTCTTCCGAGCAGGCGGCATCCACGCCCTCGGTGCCGTTCTGTGCGAACTTGGCCTCAAGGTCGGCGATGGGCTGTGCCTTCTGCAGTGTGTTGTCGAAATAACTTTGGAACATTTTCTGGAAGGCCCACTGCGTCCACTTGTAATAGCCGGGATCACAGGTCCTTACCTCGCGGCTCCAGTCAAAACTGAATCCGATACGGTCCAGCTGTTGGCGATAGCGGTCGATGTTCTTGAAGGTCGTTACCTCGGGATGCTGTCCCGTCTGGATGGCATACTGCTCGGCGGGCAGACCGTAGGCGTCGTAGCCCATCGGGTGCAGCACATTGAATCCGTTCAGCCGCTTGTAACGGGCATAGATGTCGCTCGCAATGTATCCCAGGGGATGTCCCACGTGAAGTCCCGCACCCGAGGGGTAGGGGAACATGTCCAGCACATAGTACTTGGGTCGCTTCTCATCGATGGCAACGCGATAGGTGCCCTTGGCTACCCACTCAGCCTGCCATTTCTTCTCGATTTCTCTGAAATTATATTCCATCGTTGTTATATTTTGTTTCTTCTTTTTATAAATATGGCCGCAAAGTTAATGATTTTTTTCCACATTATCACTTCATCCACAAAAAAATCTGCCCATTTCTGTATCTTCGGGCCTGAAATCCTCCCAAATCGATACATTTAGTGAGCAGAAAACGAGGTTTCTTCTACATATTATTTTTTTGTTAAATTATTTGTCTATAGTCTACAGTCCTTTTTCTATAGTCAATGTGCGGCTGGCATTGACGACGCAAATCACCGTCACACCCACATCCGCAAACACAGCCATCCACATCGTCGCCAGTCCCAGGCAGGCGAGCAGCAGCACAGCCGTCTTGATGCCGATGGCGAACCATATATTCTGGTGCGCGATACGCATCGTGCGGCGTGCCCCACGGATAGCAGCCGCTATCTTCGAGGGTTGGTCGTCCATCAGCACCACGTCGGCCGCCTCGATGGCAGCATCGCTGCCCAGGGCTCCCATCGCAATGCCTATGTCCGCGCGGGCCAGTACCGGGGCGTCGTTGATACCGTCGCCCACAAAGGCCACAGCCTCCCCCTCTTTCCGTTCAGCCAGCAGCTCCTCCACCAGGGCGACCTTGTCGGCCGGCAGCAGTTCCGCCCGGTATTCGGTGATGCCCGCCTTTCGGGCGATGTCGGCTGCCACTTCCTCTTTGTCGCCCGTCAGCATCACCAGCCGTTCCACACCCTCCCGGCGGAGGCTGCGGACGGCTTCGGCAGCGTCGTCCTTCAACTTGTCGGCCACCACGATGTGTCCGGCGTATTCTCCCTCCACCGCTACATGGACAATGGTTCCCCGCTCGCGGCAGGACTGCCAGTGTGCGCCCAGCGATTCCATCAGCCCGCTGTTGCCCACGCACACCTTGCGGCCGTTCACACGGGCGCAGACACCCTTGCCCGCTATTTCCTCCACGTCGGCTACTTCGCAGCCGTCCTGTTCGTCTGGCCAGGCTTGTCGCAGACTGTTGGCTATCGGGTGTGTCGAATAACGCTCCGCATGGGCAGCCAGATGCAGCAGCGTGCGGTCGCGGTCTCCCGTTTCGTGACATGCGTCGTCGTGCACGGCCGTTACTTCAAACACCCCGTGCGTCATCGTGCCTGTTTTGTCGAAGGCGATGGTTTTGACCCTCGACAGCGTCTCGATATAGTTGGAGCCCTTGATCAGAATACCCTGACGCGATGCGCCGCCGATGCCGCCGAAGAAGGTGAGGGGCACCGAGATAACCAGGGCGCACGGACATGAAACCACCAGGAAGGTCAGTGCGCGGTAGAGCCATAAGCTCCACCCGCCTCCCGTCAGCAGGGGAGGAGCCACAGCCACCAGCAGGGCCAGACCCGCGACGATGGGAGTATATACGCGTGCGAACTTAGTTATAAAATGCTCGCTCTTCGATTTGTTTGCTGCAGCATGTTCCACCAGGTCGAGCACCTTCGAGGCCGTACTTTCACCGAACGGTTTGGTCACTTTCACATAGACCGCGCCGCTCAGGTTCACACAGCCCGACAGGATGTCGTCACCCTCATGAATCTTGCGGGGCCGACTTTCGCCCGTCAGAGCCACCGTGTCGAGACTCGATTCGCCGGAGGTCACCATGCCGTCGGCCGGCACTTTCTCTCCCGGTTTCACCAGGATGATATCCCCCGGTTGAATCTCCCCGGCCGCAATGTCTTGCAGGGTATCTGTCCTGTTGCCCGCCGTTTCCGTTCCGCGGAACACAAGGTGAGCCGTGTCGGGACGGATGTCCATCAGTTGCGAAATGCTCTTGCGGCTATGGTCCTCGGCGATGTCCTCAAACAGTTCGCCCAACTGGAAGAACAGCATCACTGCCACCGCCTCGGCAAACTGGGCCTCGGCACCCGGCAGAAAACCGATGGTCAGGGCCCCCAGCGTGGCGACAGTCATCAGGAAGTCCTCGTCCATCACCTTGGCGAACCAGTTTCCTTCATCGCTGTGATGATGGCAGTGGCAGTGTCCGCCCGATGCCTCCTCGTCGCAGTCGTCCTCCCCCTCATCCTCGTGATGATGGTGATGATGATGGCTGAACAGATGCCCTGCCGTTTCGCCTATCACATCGTATCCCGCCACGAGGTAGGGCACCAGATAGACTATCAGCAGTTGCCAGAGCGGCGGCGCCGCCCCTTTCTCAATCGCCACGGCACCGGCCAGCAGCACAGCTGCCGCCGCGATGCGGCCCGCCTTGATCTTTTGTTCTTTTTCCATAACGCATAATTTTATTGTTTCCGGCTGCAAAGATACGCCAAAACTTTTGCAACTCAGTCGCAAAGTTGCGATTTCATCCGGTTTTATCCGATTTTTTCAAACTACTGTCCCACATTACTCAGAAATCCGCCGGTTTAGGGAACAGCCTAACCCTTTTTTCAGGGGTATGAGAGGGTATTTTCGGCCAAAGAGAAAGGAATATGAAAAAACTTGAAAAAAAGTGGTGAAAAAATTTGGAAATATCGGAAAAATTTCGTAACTTTGCAGCGTTAAAATCATAAAAAGTTATTTCCAAAGGAAATAATCACCTCGCCAAACCGTATGTTTTCCGGGTGCTCTCATTCCCCTTGAAAAAACCTTACAGTAACATTAAAAAGTATGTCCGAAACAAAACCATTTATTATGGTGCCTACGTGTCTGGAATATGAGGACTCCCTGGAGCCCTGGCTGACACGTCCGCGCATCAATCCCCGGGCGGTGTGCTTCGCTGTCGTCCGGATGCTGGGCCGTATGGGCCGCAAGAAGAGTGAGCCGCTCCACATCTCGAAGCTGCTGTGGGGACTCAGCAACAAGAACCTGCCATATCTGATGCTGAAGGATCTGGTGATGAAAAGCGGCTTCTTCATGTACGAAAACGGCTTCGTCAGTTACAACTGGGATCAGTTCCGGGAGCACGAGCGTGAAACCTGGAGCGATGCCCGGATGTGTTATGTGAAATGCAAGGTCAGGCCCCGTCCCTTTGTCATGGTGCCCGAAGGTCTGGAGAATGACCCGCGACTCCAGCCCTGGATCATGCACGACCACGTGAGCCCCGAGGCGCTGTGCTACTCCGTCATCTGCATGATGGAGCGTCTCGCCGCAGACCGTTATCACCCCATGCGTGTGGACGATCTGATCTTCGGTCTCAACACCCGCAATATCTCCGTAGGCCTGCTGCGTGAACTCGTGCTGGAATCCGGCTTCTTCAACTGCAGCGGCGACTTCGTCCGCTATGACTGGGAACTGTTCACCGACGTGCCGGAGGAAGGCCCCAATCCGGCCCCAATCAACGACGCGGAAATTCGCCCGCAAATTGCCCGAAAAACAGTCAAAACGACAGAAAATGCATCCGAAGTGCGTCCGAAGCTCCTCTCAAATGCCTCCGAAACTTCTCCAACTACGTGCGCGCGTGAAATTTATACAGACAAAATAAAAAAACAAAAAAATAAAGAAAAAAG
>CAJOOX010000033.1 GCA_905236195.1 uncultured Bacteroidales bacterium | reverse complement strand
GGCAGGCGAAGTTCAGGCTGCCATTTCCAAGGGTGTAGAGGCCGCTAAGAAGAACCTCATCAAGGTGCCCGTTCTCAAGGGTACGATCCCCCACGAGCAGGCTGCCAAGTTCGGCGGTTCGCAGATTTTCATCAAACCCGCCTCTGAGGGTACCGGTCTGAAGGCCGGTGGTGCCATGCGTGCCGTTCTCGAGAGCGCAGGTGTAAAGGACATCCTCGCCAAGTCAAAAGGTTCTTCCAATCCCCACAACCTCGTAAAGGCTACTTTCGAAGCTCTCGCCCAACTGCGTGACGCCCGCGAAATCAGCATGGTACGTGGCGTGTCGATGGAAACTGTATTCCGCGGATAAAACAGATTTCTCATTCTTAAAAACATTTTTAAGTTATGGCAACTATCAAAATCAAACAGGTTCGCAGCCGTATCAAATGCTCTAAGACCGAGAAACTGACCCTCGACTCACTCGGACTCTCCCGTCTCGGCCTCGTTCGCGAGCTCCCCGACAATGAGTGCACGCGTGGCCAGATCCGTAAGGTGGCTCACCTCATCGAGATCGTTTCTGAATAATTGTTTCACAACGTTTAATCACATTTTTTAAAATATGGATTTACATAATTTGCAGCCCGCTAAAGGTTCCGTTAAGACCCGCAAGCGTGTGGGCCGTGGTGCAGGTTCTGGCCTCGGTGGCACATCTACGCGTGGTAACAAGGGTGCCAAGCAGCGTTCCGGTTACAAGAAGAAGATCGGTTTCGAAGGTGGTCAGATGCCTATTCAGCGTCGTCTGCCCAAGTACGGCTTCAAGAACATCAACCGTGTGGCTTACAAGGCCATCAACCTTTCTACAATCGAAGCACTTGGCGTCGATAAGGTCAATCTCGATGTTCTCCACGAGGCTGGTCTCATCTCCAAGAAGCAGATTGTAAAGATTCTCGGCAACGGCAAACTCACCAAGGCTGTCACTGTAGAGGCTAATGCTTTCTCCAAATCTGCTGAAGAGGCTATCACTGCTGCCGGTGGTACTGTTGTAAAGATTGAAGCTGCTGCCAAAGGCGCTTCTACTAACGAATAAGAAAAATGAGAATTGTTGAGACTTTCAAGAATATTTGGAAGATAGAAGACCTTCGCAACCGTATCCTCTGGACACTCGGTCTGGTGGCTGTCTATCGTCTCGGCTGCTTCATCATGCTGCCCGGCATTGATCCCAATCAACTTGCCGGACTGCATTCGCAGACCCGAGGCGGCCTGATGGCTCTGCTCGATATGTTCTCGGGCGGCGCGTTCTCCAATGCCTCTATCTTCGCACTGGGTATCATGCCCTACATCTCGGCGTCCATTATTATCCAGCTTCTCACGATGGTTGTACCCTCGTTCCAGAAGCTTTCGCGAGATGGCGAGTCTGGGCGTAACAAGATCAACCAATATACGCGTCTGCTCACGGTGATAGTGCTTATCTTCCAGAGCTTCGCCTATTTGGTCAACCTCAAGTATCAGATCGGTCCCGCTATTCTGGAGGATAGCGTTTGGTTCCGCATCTCTTCCATCATCATGCTCACCGCCGGTTCGATGTTCGTGATGTGGTTGGGCGAACGTATCACCGACAAGGGTATCGGCAATGGTATCTCCTTCCTCATCATGATTGGTATCATCGCTCGTCTGCCCCAGTCTCTGTGGCAGGAAATTGTACTCCGTTCCGGAGCCGAGGCCGGTGGCTTCGTCATGCTGCTGCTTGAGTTGTTCTTCCTCCTGGTTGTGATTGGTATCAGCATTCTCTTGGTTCAAGGCACACGCAAGGTCCCCGTACAGTACGCTAAGCAGATCCGCGGCAACCGCCAGTATGGTGGTGTCCGTCAGTACTTGCCTCTCAAGGTCAATGCTGCCGGCGTTATGCCCATCATCTTTGCACAGGCCATCATGTTCATCCCGATCGTGTTCGCCAACTTCGGTTCGAGCGAATCCTCTGCATTCTGGCAGGCTTTCTTCGACAATACCGGTGTTTGGTACAACGTGGTATTCGGCATCCTCATCATCGTCTTCACCTATTTCTATACGGCTATCACGATGAATCCCCAGCAGATGTCCGACTCTATCAAGGCTCAGAACGGCTTCATTCCCGGCATCAAACCCGGCAAGAAGACCACCGAGTTCCTTGACGAGATCATGTCACGCATCACGCTCCCCGGATCTATCTTTCTAGCTATCGTGGCTATCCTTCCCGTCTTTGCCCGCCTGTTGGGTATCTCTCAGGAGTTCTCCCAGTTCTTTGGCGGCACGTCTCTGCTCATTTTGGTAGGTGTTATTCTTGACACCCTCCAGCAGATTGAGTCCCACCTCATGATGCACCACTATGACGGTCTCATGGAGTCGGGTCGCATCAAGGGACGCACGGGTGCTACGGCTGCTTATTAATCACTCAGTAGCAGAAGATGATATTTCTCAAGACAGACGAGGAAATTTCGTTTCTCCGCGAGGCTAACCAACTGGTTGGACGTACGCTTGGCGAAGTCGCCAAGTGGGTCCAGCCAGGCGTTACTACCAAGCGTCTGGATGAGATTGCCGAAGAGTTTATCCGCGACAACGGCGGTGTTCCCGGATTCAAGGGCTACGAAGGGTTCCCCGGAACGCTCTGCATCGAGGTGAACGACGAGGTTGTACATGGATTTCCTTCCGATTACGTACTCAAGGACGGCGACATCGTCGGTTGTGACTGCGGTGCTGTGGTTAACGGTTTCAATGGTGACTCCTGTTACACATTTCCTGTCGGCAATGTGAGCGAGGAAGTGCTCAAGTTACTCCGCACCACCAAGGAGTCGCTCTATGAGGGCATTGCCCAGGCAAAAGCCGGCAACCGCGTGGGTCACATCAGTTTTGCGGTCCAGGATTATTGCGAACGCCGACGCTACGGTGTGGTTCGCGAGCTCACGGGTCACGGTCTCGGCCGCGGACTCCATGAGGATCCCGAGGTACCCAACTACGGCAAGCGCGGTACGGGCCCCCTGCTCCATGCCGGCATGGTCATCTGCATCGAGCCGATGATTAACATGGGTTCCAAGAATGTCACCATCGATTCGAACGGATGGACGGTTCGTACACGCGATCACAAATGGTCAGCCCACTACGAACATGCAGTAGCCATCCGCGAAGAAGGCAATGAGATTCTTTCCACATTCGATTACGTCAAAGAGGTTTTGGGCGACCGTTTCATATGATTCGTCCATGGCCCGTCAAGAGAAATATTAATCTTCAAAATATTCATTAATGGCTAAACAAGTTGCTATCGAACAAGACGGTACGATCGTCGAAGCTTTATCGAACGCTATGTTTCGTGTCGTTCTCCAGAACGGCCACGAAATCACGGCCCACATTTCGGGTAAGATGCGTATGCACTACATCAAAATCCTCCCCGGCGATAAGGTGAAAGTAGAAATGTCACCCTATGACCTCACCAAGGGTCGTATCTCCTTCCGATACAAGTAAATTAACCCCCAAAAATTCCTTTCCGAGGACTATAAAGAAACTTCACGATTATGAAAGTAAAAGCATCCCTCAAAAAGCGAACCCCAGATTGCAAAATCGTCCGTCGCCACGGCGTTTTGTATGTAATTAACAAAAAAAATCCTAAATTCAAGTTACGTCAGGGGTAAAATACGTATCTTTGCATCCGTTTTCGCAAAAACATATTTTTCTTTTTAACTAAACTATATGGCAGTTAGAATTGTAGGCGTCGACATCCCCCAGGACAAACGTGGTGAGATTGCATTGACGTACATTTATGGTATCGGTCGTTCGGCCGCGAATACCATCCTTAAGAATGCTGGTGTCGATAAAGACATCAAGGTAAAAGATTGGACTGATGCACAGGCCGCCGCTATACGTGAGTATATCGGTGCCAACTACAAAGTAGAAGGCGATCTTCGTTCTGAAGTTCAATTAAACATCAAACGACTCATGGATATCGGCTGTTACCGCGGTATCCGTCATCGTCTCGGCCTCCCTTGCCGCGGACAGAGCACCAAGAACAATGCCCGTACGCGTAAAGGTAAGCGCAAGACTGTGGCTAACAAGAAGAAGGCTACTAAGTAAAATTTACATTAGACTATGGCAAAGAAAACAGTTTCTGCTAAAAAGCGTAATGTCAAGGTTGATGCTATGGGCCAGGCCTATATCCATTCTTCCTTCAACAACATTATCATCTCCCTCGCTAACTCCGAGGGTCAGGTCATCTCCTGGTCGTCTGCTGGTAAAATGGGCTTCCGTGGTTCAAAGAAGAACACTCCCTATGCTGCCCAAATGGCTGCTGAAGATTGCTCCAAGGTCGCTTATGATCTCGGTCTTCGCAAAGTCAAAGCATATGTCAAAGGTCCAGGCAATGGTCGTGAATCCGCTATTCGCACAATTCATGGTGCCGGCATTGAGGTAACTGAGATTATCGACGTTACTCCTCTTCCCCATAACGGTTGCCGTCCCCCCAAGCGTCGTCGTGTATAATCATTCCTTTATTTAAAAAGTAAATTACAATGGCAAGATATACTGGACCTAAAACACGTATTGCACGTAAGTTTGGCGAGGCTATCTACGGTCCCGACAAAGTCCTCTCTAAGAAATCAAATCCTCCTGGCCAGCACGGCGCCAACCGCCGTCGTAAGCTCTCCGAATACGGCACTCAGCTGAAGGAGAAGCAGAAGGCCAAATATACTTATGGCGTACTCGAGAACCAGTTCCGCCGTCTGTTCGCTAAGGCTGAACGTACCAAAGGCGTTACCGGTGAGAACCTTCTCCAGCTCCTCGAGTCTCGTCTCGACAATGTAGTTTATCGTCTTGGCATCGCTCCTACACGTGCCGCTGCACGTCAGCTCGTCCTCCACAAACATATCGTTGTTGACGGCAAGTGCGTCAACATCGCTTCCTACGAGGTTAAGCCCGGCCAGATTGTCGGCGTTCGCGAGCGCTCCAAGAGCCTCGAGGTTATCGATGCTGCCCTCGCTGGTTTCAACCATGCCAAGTATGCTTGGTTCGAGTGGGACGAGGCTTCCAAGTCCGGCAAGTACCTCCACCTCCCCGAGCGTGCTGACATTCCTGAGAACATTCAGGAGCAGCTCATTGTCGAATTGTACTCTAAATAATCATTAGTCCTATGGCGATATTAGCATTTCAAAGACCCGAAAAGGTTCTTATGTTGGAGGCTGACCAGTTCTCTGGTAAGTTCGAATTCCGACCGCTGGAACCCGGCTACGGCATTACCATCGGCAATGCCCTCCGCCGTATTCTGCTTTCTTCCCTCGAAGGGTACGCTTTCACGTCGATCAAGATCCCTGGAGTCGACCACGAATTCGGTACCATTCCCGGAGTGATGGAAGATGTGACCAACATCATCCTCAATCTCAAGCAGGTTCGCTTGAAGCAGATCGTCGAGGGTACCGATAGCGAAACAGTCAAGGTTCACATCACCCACGCTGAGGTTGTCAAGGCTCAGGATCTCGCATCCACCATGTCAGCCTTCGAGGTGCTTAACCCCGACTTGGTTATCTGCCACATGGACCAAAGTGCAACGTTCGACATCACCCTTACCATCAACAAAGGTCGCGGCTATGTGCCCGCCGAAGAGAACCGCGCCGCCGGCGCTCCTCTCGGCACGCTTCCCATCGATGCCATCTACACGCCCATCCGTAACGTGAAGTATGAAATCGAGAATATCCGTGTCGAGCAGAAGACCGACTTCGAGAAACTGGTTATCCAGGTCGATACAGACGGTTCAATCCATCCCAAGGATGCTCTTCGCGAGGCTGCCAAGATTCTCATCTACCACTTCATGCTATTCTCCGACGAGAAGATTTCGCTGGAATCCGGTGAACCCGACATCAATGAAGAGTTCGACGAGGAGATTCTCCACATGCGCCAACTCCTCAAGACCAAGCTCACCGACATGGACCTCTCGGTTCGTGCCCTCAACTGCTTGAAGTCGGCTGAGGTAGAGACCCTTGGTGAACTTGTAGTCTACAACAAGACCGACCTCCTCAAGTTCCGTAACTTCGGTAAGAAGTCGCTCACCGAACTTGAAGAGCTCCTCACCAGCCTCGGCCTCCAGTTTGGTATGGATATCTCAAAATATAAACTCGAAAAAGACTAAACAACAATGAGACATAATAAGAAATTCAATCACCTTGGACGAACCAAGTCTCATCGTGAGGCACTTTTGTCCAATATGACGGTTTCACTGATTCGCTACAAGCGCATCACTACAACCGTTGCAAAGGCAAAAGCTCTCCGCATCTATGCTGAGCCTATCATCAATCGTGCTAAGGACGACAGCACCAACTCCCGTCGTATCGTCTTCTCTTATCTCCAGGATAAGGAAGCCGTCAAGGAACTCTTTGGCGAAATCTCGCAGAAGATTGCCGACCGTCCCGGCGGATACCTCCGTATCCTCAAGCTCGGCAACCGTCTCGGTGACAATGCCGCTATGGCAATGATCGAGTTCGTTGATTACAACGAGACCTACACGACCGACAAGAAGGAGGCTAAAAAATCCCGCACCCGTCGTTCGCGCAGCAAGAAGGCTGAAGCTCCTGTCGAGGCTCCCAAGGCTGAGGAAGCACCCAAGGCTGAGGATCCCGCTGAAGATAAGGCTGCTGAATAATTCAGATTATTCTCTCCGGTTCAGCCGGCACACCGGTTGAACATACGGAATTATGTATGCCCGTACCCCAAAGGGTGCGGGCTTTTTTCCTTTTCACACGTTTTTTTTTACACCCCATCAATGAATCGCGAAGATTTCCCCATCCTGGACAGTCAGGTCAACGGTCGTCCGCTGGTCTATCTCGACAATGCTGCCACCACGCAGAAACCGCTGTCGGTCATCGAAAAGATCACGGAGTGTTATCTTCACCACAACGCAAATGTCCATCGTGGAGTCCACTTCCTCTCGCAGGATGCCACGGAACTCCACGAGGGGGCTCGCCGTCGCGTCCAGCGGTTCATCAATGCAGGCAGCAGCGACGAGATCATTTTCACACGCGGCACCACAGAGAGTATCAACCTCGTGGCTTACAGTTTCGGAGAGGCATTCCTGAAAGCCGGTGACGAGATCATCGTTTCTGTCATGGAACACCATTCCAACTTCGTGCCCTGGCAGCTGCTCTGCGAACGCAAAGGAGCCCGCCTCCGTGTCGTAGATATCCACGATGACGGTACCCTTGATATGGACTCCTTACGTTCGCTCCTTTCTGAGCATACGCGGCTTGTCTGCATCACCCAGACTTCCAATGTTTTGGGGACTGTCAATCCCTTGGAAGGCATCATCCGCGAGGTCCATCAGGCAGGCGTCCCCGTGCTTGTCGACGGCGCCCAGTCTGTTCCTCATCTCCGCGTCGATGTGCAGGCGCTCGACTGCGACTTCCTGGTTTTCTCGGGCCACAAGATCTACGGCCCCACGGGAATCGGGGTCCTCTACGGCAAACGCAAGTGGCTCGACCTAATGCCACCCTATCAGGCAGGAGGCGAAATGATTGAGAAGGTTACTCTCGAAAAAACCACTTTCAATGTCCTGCCTTACAAGTTTGAGGCCGGTACGCCCGATTTTATCGGCACTGTTGCCCTTGCCGAGGCTCTCGATTACGTGGACCGCGTCGGCATCGACCGGATTGCCGCCCATGAAAAGGAACTGCTTGATTACGCTACCTCCCAGCTCAATGCCATTTCCGGACTGAAGATATACGGAGAGTCCGCCCACAAGGCTTCAGTTATCTCCTTCCTCGTCGATGGCTGTCATCCCTACGACATGGGACTCCTCCTCGACCAGCTTGGCATTGCCGTCCGCACAGGTCACCATTGTGCCGACCCTCTCATGCAGCGGTTTGGAATCACCGGTACAGTCCGCGCTTCATTCGCTCTCTATAACACGAGGGAGGAGGTCGATACGCTTGTTCGCGGCATCGACCGTGTGGCCGGAATGTTGCGATAGCTTTTTTTACAGTAAGTGGAATTTTGTATAAAAACCGGCGACAGGATATTTCTGTCGTCGTTTTTTTTGTCCGATAAAAAAATGCATTGCGGCCCAATAAATTCCTTA
The DNA here is from genome assembly GCA_905236195.1 of uncultured Bacteroidales bacterium. Lineage (GTDB taxonomy): Bacteria > Bacteroidota > Bacteroidia > Bacteroidales > UBA3663 > Liminaster. The sequence goes on along the minus strand of CAJOOX010000033.1, from coordinate 7,371 downwards.
TTTCCCAGCCTAATAATGTACTGTTTGCGAAGATACCAAAGATAATTGACAAAATTTATCCCTAAAATTACATTAGGTACGGTATTTTTTTTAATTTTATACCTGATTTTTGAAAAAAACACCTATCTTTGCATTACAATTTTCAAAGATTTGCAGCTCGGGTAAGAAGACTGTGCGATTTTTGAAGAATAGTGCAATAAAACAACACAATTATATATTTTACAGATTTACAAAAAGGTTCAATCCCATGAGAAAGGAATCTATGATGAAATGTATCTCTGAGCAGATGCATGGATGGCTGGCAGTATTGACAGTTCTGATGCTCTGCACCGCCTGCTCCCGCGTCTCTGCTCCGCTCCCGGATGCTCAGACCATTGCTCCGCAGATGTATCCCGGCTGGAACCTCGGTAACACGTTCGAGGGCGGAGACAACCAAAACCTGTTCACCAACGGTGCCGGACTCGCTGGCGAGACGGCCTGGCAGGACACTCGCACCACACGCGAAATCATCGGCTATGTCAAGTCGCTGGGCTTCCGTTCCGTACGTGTTCCCTGTGCATGGGTGATGGGACATGTGACCGATTCTGTGGAACTCACGGTCGATCCCGCCTGGATGTCGCGTATCCGTGAGGTTGTCGACTGGTGTATCGCCGACAGTCTTTACGTCATCCTCAACGACCATTGGGACGGCGGCTGGCTTGAGAATTCGTTCAACCGCACCGACTCGGCTACGGTGACCCTCAACAGCGCACGGCTCCGGAAGGTGTGGACCCAGATCGCCACAGAGTTTCGCGATTATGACCATCATCTGCTCTTTGCCGGTCTCAACGAACCGAACAACAACGACAACTCTGTATTTCAGAACAAAGCTTCCATCGATGCGCTCATCACCTACGAGCAGACGTTCATCGATGCAGTGCGCTCCACCGGAGGTAATAATGCATCGCGTGTGCTTGTCCTTCAAGGGCCTTCCACCGATATCGACATCACGTGGAAGAGCTACGACGTAGAACGTCTTCACGACACTGCTTCCGGAGCCCTTATGGTCGAAGTGCATTATTATACTCCCTGGCAGTTCTGCGGTCTCGAGGAGGATGCTTCCTGGGGCAATAAGTGGTACTATTGGGGCGTCGGCAACCACAATCCTGCCGCACCGGAACGCAACTGCACTTATGCCGAAGAGGATTTCCTCGCCGGCCAGTTCGCGAAGCTGCAAGCCAAGTTCGTCTCCCGGGGCTATCCTGTCATCATCGGCGAGTACGGCACCCAGTGGCGCATGACCGGAGACTCGCTCCACAACGCTTCCGTTCGCGCCTTCCACCGGGCTGTCAACCGCTCCGCCGTCTCCAACGGCTGCGTTCCCTTTGTCTGGGGCACCAACTATACCGGTTTCCCCGCCATGACGGTCATCAACCGCGCCACCCTCTCCGTATTCAATCCCCACGCGATGGAAGGCATCCGTGAAGGCGTGGCCGAGGCCAGCTGGCCCGAATGACAAACGTCCGAAAACCAGGCAATGAAATAATACGGACTTCCTGACCCCAAAAACGTCTCACATCTTCATAGGTGTGGGGCGTTTTTCGAAAAAAAACACCTCAAAAACAAAAAAAGAGGGAAAGAATTAGGATTTTTGGAAATATTTCCCTATCTTTGCAGCGAATTTATATATAGTGGACTCATCCATTAAAAAAAGCTAAACAATGAAAAAGTATTTTTCCGTTATCGTGATGATGTTCTGCGCACTTTCGCTCAGTGCCGAATCGTTCACCTATGATCTCGGCTTCGATGCCGATGCCTGGCTCGCCTCCCAGGAGGAACCGGCGAGCGACTTTGCTTTCGCTCAGCCGATGGCTTCCCATCAGGCCACAGACAACCTGTCGTTGGACTACAAGAACACAGTGGGCCGTCCCAATACGTTCTGGGAGGATATCTCATGGGCCGGTATGCCGCTCTTCGTGGCCGGTATCATTGCCAAGAGCGAGAAGAAATCCTTCCGCCAGGACTACAAGAACTCCCATGCCAACACACGCCTGGTAACGGACTTCCACACGGAGATTGACAACTACACGCAGTTCCTGCCGTTTGCCGCCTCGACCATCATGAATTTCTCGGGATACAAGGGCCGCAGCAACACGTGGCGCTACCTGACTTCGTCGGCGATGTCGTTCGCCTTCATGGGTATCTTCGTGAACTCCATCAAATACACGGCTTCGGAGATGCGTCCCGACGGTTCGACAGCCAACTCGTGGCCCTCGGGTCACACGGCCACGGCCTTCACGGCAGCCACCATCCTCCATAAAGAATACGGTATGACGGTGTCGCCCTGGTATTCGGTGGGCGGCTACACGATAGCCACGGCTACAGGTGTGATGCGCGTTCTGAACAACCGCCACTGGGTGAGCGACATTCTCTCGGGTGCCGGTCTCGGTATTCTGGCCGGTGAGCTGGGTTATGCCTTCTCGGACCTTATCTTCAAGGACTGGGGCATCAACCGTTTCGACAAGAATGTGCGTCCCTCTCTGATCGACAACCCCTCGTTCTTCGACATCCAGATGGGTATCGGTTTCGGCAGCCGCAACCTCAATTTCGATTATCTCGACTATGCCGGTGAGAATATTCCGGTCGGAGTGAACCTCAAATTCCGCAACTCGACGGTGCTCGGCGTGGAAGGCGCTTACTTCTTCAATCCCTACATCGGTGTGGGCGGTCGCTTCAGGGTTCGTACCACGCCTATCGGAAACTTCTCGGAAATCGCCCTCAGCGAGCAGAACGAATTCAACAGCATGCTGGCCGGTATCAAAGACGATATGAAGAGTGAGTACGCAATGTACGGCGCCCAGCTCGACAGGAATTTCGACACCTGGGTGAGCCAGGAGGATATGCTGCTGATTACCCTCGAAAGCGACCACATGACAGAATTCACGGCCGATCTGGGTCTCTATTTCAGCTATCCTTTCGGCGACCACTGGGCCATCGGCACCAAGGCGCTGGTGGGCCGCAGCATCTGCGACGAACTCGATATCAATGCGCGTTCCACGAGCCGTAAACTCGATGTTGACTGGAGCACACTGAATAACGAGGTCATCGGGTTCTCCCTGAGTGACGATGCCACCACCTACGAATGGGATTACCTGACCGTAGGCGCCAACAATACGATGAAGTTCGGCACAGGTCTTTCACTGACCTACGCCTACAAGAGCAACTTCTCGTTCAAGATTTTTGCGGATTATGACTACGCGCACAAGACCTTTACGGCCACTTACAATCCGTCGCCTTTGGAATTCTATCAGAACCTGTTCGGCAACGATCTCTACCAAATGGCGTTCAATGACCCCGACGATCCTATCAATGTGGAGGAATACAAATCCCACACATCGACGGTGAAGAAGGGTGTGAACCATTTTACACTGGGCGGCTCCTTTACTGTCTCTTTCTAAACGATACAACAGCCCCGGCAAGGATATATACTCCCCTTGCCGGGGCTTTATGCAGCGCCTTGAGGATTTCTTTGCCACAGGCGACTATCAGGTGATGGGCAATCTGGAGATATATTTCCAGAACACGCTCTACGTCTTCTTTCGCCTGTTGGGCTTCTATGTGGATGTGGAGCGCCGCACGTCGCGCGGACGCATCGACGTCGTTATGCAGACTCCGGACTATGTCTATATCCTCGAGCTCAAGATCAACCAGAGCGCCGCGGTCGCCCTTCAGCAAATAGAGGAGAAAGGCTATGCACGTCCCTTCGAGAGTGACCCGCGCCAACTATTCAAAATCGGTGTCAACTTCTCGACGGAGACGAAACTGATTGACGACTGGGAGGTAATCGATAAATAGTCAAGAATATGGCAAAATCGTCGAAAAAATTTTGAGATTTCGGCATAATTGTGTACCTTTGCAACAATCATCATTATGAATATAGGAGACAAAGCGCCCGAGATACTGGGCAAGGACGAACAGGGACGGGACATCCGTCTGAGTGATTACAAGGGCCGCAAGCTGGTGTTGTACTTCTACCCGAAGGACAATACGAGCGGCTGTACGGCGGAGGCTTGCAGCCTGCGCGACCGCTTCAGCGAACTCCAGGCATCCGGCTACGAGGTGGTGGGAGTGAGCAGGGATTCGGCCGACTCGCACCGCAAGTTCAAGGAGAAACATGCCCTGCCTTTCCCCCTCATCGCCGACGTGGACCGCACCCTTATGGAAGCCATGGGCGCCTGGGGCGAGAAGAATATGTACGGCAAGAAGACGATGGGTACCATCCGCACCACCTTTGTCATCAACGGCGACGGCATCATCGAACAGATTTTCGCCGGCAAAGCCGTAAAGACCAGGGAGCACGCCGCGCAGATATTGGAGAAATAGGGCGATTTACAGGGTAAAAACGTGGCATGCCACAAAAAAACGCTGTAATATGACGGTATTTAATCGCAATCTGTATTTAAAATCAACTTGACCCACTTGCTTAATCACAGACACAGGAACCCCGGGTGGTGTATGATATAGCCGTACCTTTCTGAAGCCTGCTGTCAATACAGGCAGCCGAACAGCCAGAGGGGAATCTTGCCCGCGAAGCCGATTTCTATATTGTCGGTGACGACATAGCTGTCGGGGAGATCTGCAATCTGGGAGAATCCTTTGTTTTTGCCGCCAACCTCGAACAAATAAGTGCCGTCAATCAACAAATCTCCCTGTGACGGATATTTTAAAAAGAAAGAAAATGGGTTAAAAAGTTTCTTTTGAAAGAAAAAACCGGTGAGAAACCACATAGTCCTGATTCAGGCGCTGCTCGTTCTTCAGGTCGGCGCTCAGCTTCGACTTGACCACTTTGCCGTTTTCCAGATTGAATGTGTGGCCGCTGAGACCGGACAGCACGTCACGCACGCCGTTTTCATTGTTATAGACCATAATCTCGATGTTGCCTTCCGACTTTCCGCCTTCCCTGAGAATCTTGATGCGTTTGCGGAAGTGGGTATGTATCCAGAACCCGTCGTCACGCAGCCGGTAGGAGACCTTTGTGCCGCAGTAGAGCACCACGGCCTCAGCTTCCGGGTCGGGGGCATAGACCGTCATCGAGAGCTCTTCCTGTGAGGGTTTTCCCATCTTCCTGTTAACCTCAAGGGCGAAACTGGAGCTTCCTGCGAAGAACCATACAGACAAAGCTATCCACAGTACAGATAACTGACGTTTCACAGGGTTGCCTGTCCGTTTGAAGAGAGCCAGGAGCCCGAGGCCTGCGGCGAGGATAACGCCGAGGGTGTCGGCCGCTAAGTCGAGCCACTCGCCGCTGCGCTGTCCGCCGGTGCAGTAAGCCTGGAGAATCTCGATAAGGCCGCCCATGCAGATGGGAGCGATCACCGCCCATAGCGTCAGGCGGATGGGACAGACCGCCTTGTGGGACCGCAGGTATTCCCACCAGATGGCGCCGCAGGTGACGAGATACATCACCAGATGGGTCCATTTGTCGATGAGACGCACATCGTCGAGGGGCGTTTCGGGAGCCTGGAAAAAGAAGCAGCCGTACCACACGGCAAGGATGCAGAGGATGGAGAGCGGGTATTTCCGGATATAGTGAAAAGTTTTCATTCTGTTCATATTTTCTGCAAAGATATGCAAAACGTTCAACTAATGCAAATAATTCGCAAAAAAAACACCTGAATATTTGGAAATCTGTAAGAAATCATTTATCTTTGCAAAGTCTAAAGAACACGATTTATGAACAAGACATACCCCCTGATAGGTTCTGCCAAAGGTCTTTTGCTGTCGGAACCGATGACCCTTGTGAGCCAGGACACCAAATCCTGGACGGATGTCCACGTCACGCTGGAAGGCGAGATGCTGGAGCCGCAGGAACTGCATATTCCCGAAATCAAAGCCGGAGAAACGTGCCCGCTGCCGGGTCTGGTACCCATGCCGACCGAGGCCGCACAACTGGGTCCCGAAGGACAGACACGCGAATGCGTGATGGTGATTTCGGTCCGGATCGGGGAGGAACTGGTACTTCAGCAGTACGAGACCCTCGAGATTGAACTCCACGATCCGTATGCCCTCCATTTCGACGAGGGAAAGGCCGCCTGCCAGCTCACCAAGCAGGACCTGTGGGAACGGAAACTGTTGGACTTCTCGCTTCGCAACAACCTGCTGAACTGCAAGGCCGGCAAACGTGTCATTCCCTTTGTGTCGTACGACATCGACAAGATAGAGGACCGCGTGCAGCAGTTTGAAGACTTCTCGATTCTGCCCAAGATAGAGAATGTGACAGAAGCGCGTGTGAAGGAGGAGATAGAGAAAAACCATCTGATCTCCTACCTGACGGAGGCCGAGCTGAAGACCCAGCTGAAATTCATCTACCGGTCGTCGCGTAACGCCCTGGAGGAGAACGGTGCCAACACGCTGTTCCTGGCACTGGGTATGCTCAAATGGTATGAGACCGAGAAATCGAACACCGAACGCAACGCCCCCATCCTGCTGCTGCCTGTGGATATCCTGCGCAAAAGCGGCAACAACTTCATCATCCGTTCGCGGGAGGAGGATGTCATCCTGAACAATACGCTCACCGAACTGCTGCGCCAGCAGTTCCGCATCGACCTGCGCGCTCTCAATCCCCTGCCCACCGACGCGAGCGGCGTGGATGTGAAGCGTATTCTTGAAATGGTGCGTAGCGCCATTCAGGGAGAGAGCCGCTGGGAGGTGAAGGAACAGTCTCTGCTGGGCCTCTTCTCGTTCAACAAATTCGTGATGTGGAACGATATCCACAGCCACGCCGACCAGTTGGCCGAGAACCAGGTGATACGTTCGCTGATGGAGGGCCGCGTGACCCTCGAAGGGCTGGACGAAAAGACCGACGCCCGCGAAATAGACAAGACAGTGAAGCCTTCGGAGTTCGTAATCCCGATGGATGTCGATTCCTCGCAGATGGAAGCCGTAATCGAGAGCGGCAAGGGCCGCAGTTTCATTCTTTACGGTCCTCCCGGCACGGGCAAGAGCCAGACCATCACTAACATGATAGCCAACGCCCTCTACCACGACAAGCGGGTGCTCTTTGTGGCCGAGAAGATGGCCGCCCTCACGGTGGTGCAGAAACGTCTGGCCAAAATCGGGCTGGATCCGTTCTGCCTGGAGCTTCACAGTAACAAAGTGACCAAGCAGCACTTCCTGCAGCAGATGCAGAAGGTGCTCGACGTGACCCGGGTGGCTGAGCCGGCCGACTATCAGCGGCAGAGCGACGAGTTGTTCGAGACCCGTCAGAAACTCATCCGTTATATGGAGGCGCTCCACACCCGACACGACAACGGACTTTCCCTGTGGGATTGTCTGTCGCGCTATCTGGAGCTGCCCGACGAGGAGATCCGTCAGGGTCTGCCCGCCCAAATC
>CAJOOX010000032.1 GCA_905236195.1 uncultured Bacteroidales bacterium | reverse complement strand
TGGTGGAAGAAAAACTGTATGTCGATTCCGCGCGGACCGATATGCCCCAGCTCCTGCGTTTCGGTATGAAATGGCAGATGCCGTCTATATATTATAATAATGTATATTACGGGCGGGGTCCTGAGGAAAACTATATCGACCGCCATGCCAATCAGTTCCTGGGGGTATATAATCTCAAGACATCGGATGCCTATTGGCCTTATGTCCGTCCGCAGGAAAGCGGAAACCATACCGATATTCGCTGGTGGACGGTGAGTGGCGATGTCAGCGGAATGCCCGCTTTGACTGTTGAGGCATTCAATACCCCGTTGAACGTTCAGGTTCTTCCGTTCCTGACTGAAGATCTGGATGACGGCAATAGCAAGGAGAAAGTGCGTGGACGGCACAGCGGAGACCTGATTCCGCGATCGGTGAATGCTATCCATGTGGCTTCCCGTATGATGGGACTCGGATGTGTCAATACGTGGGGCGCCTGGCCGCGCAGGGAGTACCAGATGCCCTACGGATACTACGAACTCCGGTTTGTCATCCGGTAAGGATACACAGTAAAAAAGCCTCGCTTTCGGCGAGGCTTTTTGTTTATATGGGTGTGGTTACAGGGGGCAGTTGGCTCCCTCTTCCTCTACAAATGTGTCGATGTAGCGCTGTCGCATCTCTGCTGCTATTTCGTCAATCTTGATGAGGATGCCGCTCTCCTCCACGTCGCCGAACTCATCGTTGATAGCGGTGCCGAACATGCGCATCGTGGGACTCAGCAGCATGTATGCGTTGACAAGGGGCGGTATGTTGTAGCCCAGTTTGCGTACTTCGCCGTTCAGGATTTTATAATCCTCGCGGAATGTCTTGCCCGTGAAAAGCGATTTCATGGCTGCTTCGTCAGTGCCGGTTTCGAGGGGGTGGAAGGGACGCACCAGATTGTCGTTGTCAGGGAAATGCTTCGACAGGAAATAGAGTATCATGTTACGTCCGTTCTTGGGATAGGACGGATACATGGTGAATTTGCCGTAATAATAACGTACATCGGGGAAGATGCAGGCCAGAGCGCCCAGTCCGTCCCACAGGTTGTCGAGGGTAAACAGCGATTTGGCGCCGGCACGCGAACTCTGATATTCCACGGTGACGAACGAACGTCCCAGCTCAATCGTGTAGGGCAGATAGTCGGTGAGGAATTCCTGCGAGAAGGAAAACATGTGACTCGTGGCCAGAATGGGAGCGCCTTTCTCGTCCATGCGGACGTGAGGACCAAAGATAAAACGGTAACCGCCCAGAATGGCATGTTCGCGTGGATCCCAAACGATAAGCTGCCAATAGGGGTCACCCATTGTGTCGTAAGAGTCTATGTCCATGTTGAGGCCGGTACCGCCGCCAGCCTCGCGGAAGGCGATTTCACGCAGACGCCCCACTTCCTGCATCAGTATCGGACACTGGTGCGCGGTGAAGATATAAATCTCATTGCTCGCTTTGCGCGAATGACGCAAAAGCTGTGCTCGTTGCAAGTCCTGTATGAGCATCGGTTTGGGAACCGGGGCAATAATGGGTTGGGTCATATTCTTTTTATTTTTTTTCTAAGCATTTCCAGGCATTTCCAGGCAATTCCAGGCTTTCCTAGGTTCTCCCAGTTTTCCTGGGGTTATTTTTCTTTCAGGCTGTAGCACTGCTGGCGGAGCCACTGCGCCCATTCGTTTGCAGTCTTCGTCTCGTCGAAGGTCTGCCAGGGGATGGGTTTGCCTATGCGGATAGTGAATGTTTTGTTTCGGGCGGTGCGCATCATCTGGCGGGGGAGGAGGGGAAGTCCGATGTTGAACTTCATGCCGAGTTTGCGGCGCAGCCATTCCAAACCGTAGAAGGTGACCGAGTTGCGGCCTTCAAAATGCATGGGCACGATGTCGCGCTGATACTCTATGGCCTGGCTGATGACCGATTTCTTCCACGGAACATCCTGGATTTTGCCGTCGATCCAGCGCGAACAGAATCCGGCGGGGAAACTGAGTATCTGGGTGTCCGTGCTTTCGTAGGCTGCCCGGATGGCTTCCATGTCCTCGCGTTTCTGTCTGCCCAGCGTGTTGACGGGCAGAAAAACGCTTTGCAGGGGTTCGATGTACATCAGAAGGTCGTTGACAATGACTTTGAACTTCGGATATTTCTTGCCGAAGATTTTGATGTATGAAATGCCGTCGAAAGCACCCAGCGGATGGTTGGAGACCAGAACGAAACGTCCCGTGTCGGGCAGATTCTCCATGCCGTGGATTTGATACCCGACATGTAGCTCCTGCGTCATCATATCTGCAAATTCCTGTCCCTTGACGGTGTCACCTGCCTTGACGAGGATTTTGTTCATGTCCTTCTGGCAGATGAGCCATTCGGCAAAAGCGTAGCCCCAGGAGGGTATTTTGGCGGCTTTCTGGGGGAATTTGCTGCTTACTGCGGCCCGGATGTCTATGAGTTTTGCCATACGGGAACGCCCTGAACCCAGGTGGTGAGGATTTTATGATGGAACATCTCGTCTTCCCAGGGCGACCAGCCGCATTTGGATAGAATGGACGAACGTTCTACATCGGTTTTGGCATGGGGATCCACGAGGACGAAGTCGGCCGACATGCCCTCGCGGATGGCGCCGCGATCCCAGAGTTTGTATCTTCTGGCCGGATTTTCGCACATCAGCCGAATAATGTCGGGCAGCGTCAGGATGCCGTGATTCATCATCTCAAGCATAACCAGCAGCGAATACTGCACCGACGGCATGCCGGATGCGGCTTTCAGGGCTCCGCCCTTCTTTTCGTTGAGCAGGTGAGGCGCGTGGTCGGTGGCGACAATGTCGATGGTTCCGTCAATCAGCCCGTGACGCAAGGCTGTGCGGTCGGCCAGCGATTTGATGGCGGGATTGACCTTGATCAGTGATCCGAGGATTTTGTAATCGTCTGCCGAGAACCACAGGTGACCTACGCAGGCTTCTGCCGTAAGATGTGCATTGTTGGGCAGTTTTCCCTGTTTGACGCGTCGGATCATATCAAGCTCCGTGGCTGTCGTGACGTGGCAGATGTGTAAATTGCCGCCCACCATCTCGAACGCCTGCAAGGCGCGCATCGTCGCCTTCTGGCAGGCCTGCGTGCTGCGAATCATGGGATGGAACATGATGCCGAGGTCGTCGCCGGGGTGGATGCGCAGAAAATGCTCGCGGTTGCGGCGGATGATGTCCTCGTCTTCACTGTGGATGGCCACGACTTTACGGGTGTGGGAGAGAAGGTACTTCAGTTTTTCCATGTCGTTCATCAGCATGCCGCCGGTCGAGGAGCCCAGGAAAACCTTGTACCCGCAGATTTCCTCTTCGGGAATCCGGAGCGCTTCCTCGATGTTGTCGTCGGTGATGCCGTAGAACAGGCCGTAGCGCACATGGCAGTGCTTGTCGTAAAGAGCGCGTTTCTCAGCCAGGGCGTTGGGGGTCGTCGTGGCGGGAACCACGTTGGGCATGTCCATCACGGTGGTCACACCGCCGGCCGCGGCTGCCCGGCTTTCCGATTCGATGTCGGCTTTGTCTGTCAGACCGGGCTCGCGGAAATGTACGTGGTCGTCGATAACGCCCGGCAAGAGCCAGAGCTTGGCGGGCGTAACGGCCGCCGTGGGACGGATGGAGAGGATGACCCCATCCTTCACCTTGATGTCAACGGCCCTCAGGGCTCCGTCCATGTAAGCCCGAACGTTATATAATTGAAAACTTCTCTCTTTATCCATCTTTTCAGATTACTCTGATTACTCCGATCACTCTGATCACTCTGATTACTCCGATTATTCAGATTACTCCGATTACTCCGATTACTCCGATTATTCCGATTATTCCGATATCTTCGGATATACCCTGCTCCAACTGCCGACCTTCAGTTTGACGACACCGAAGACGGCTTCGCTGAAGATGCCTCCGCTCATCTTGGAGGTGCCGAGCACACGGTTGGTGAAAATAATGGGCACTTCTTCAATCTTTGCGCCCATCTGTGAGGCGGTAAATTTCATCTCTATCTGGAAGGCATAGCCCTTGAAGCGGATTTTGTCAAGTTCCATCTTCGAGAGCAGACGGCGCGTGTAGCAGACAAAGCCCGCAGTCGCATCGTGTACCTTCATGCCTGTGACGAAACGTACATAGACCGAAGCGTAGTAGGACATCAGGACGCGGCCGATGGGCCAGTTGACAACGTTTACTCCCGTCACATAACGTGAACCGATGGACAGGTCGGCACCCCTTTCGGCACAGGCGGCGCGCAGACGCAGCAGGTCGTCGGGATTGTGGCTGAAGTCTGCATCCATCTCGAAAACGTAGTCATAACCCTGCTCCAGTGCCCAACGGAAACCGGCAATATATGCCGTGCCGAGGCCTTGTTTGCCTTGGCGTTCGATGATGTGAAGTGTATGGGGAAATTCTTTCATCAGACCCTTCACAATCGCGGCGGTGCCGTCCGGCGAACCGTCGTCGATAATCAGTATCTCGAAGGGTTGTGAAAGGTTGAAAACATAACGGATGATGTTTTCGATATTCTCCTTTTCGTTATAGGTGGGGATGATGACCAACGAGTCGCTGTGCGTGGGTTCTTCCGCTGCAGCCTCCGACTTTGCGTCGCTTGTCTGTTCCTCGTTACCGACGTGGTCTGTCGGTTCAACCATCGGCATGGGCATGCTGAATGGATCCGTGTTGTTTATTATATTTGCAGCAATTGCCATATCTGTCTCATGTCAAGTGCTAAAACTTGTATCGGTTGTAATTTAAAAAATCGCGCAAAGATAGTCTTTTTTTTCGAGATAAGCGTTATTTTCTGTCAAAAAAATGCTTTTATCCCGCCGGAAAGACAGAAAGCGGAAAGTGGAGTGCGCAAAATAGGCCTGAACTCCGCCCGTTCCGATTCCTCCGATTTCCGATTTCTGATTCCTCCGATTATTCCGATTATTCCGATTCTCCCTATTACTTGCCCCGCGCCTTGATCTCGAGGTTTCGGTATTCCTTCTGCTTCTTAGCCAGCTGGGCGGCGAGGTTCTGTTCCTGGAACTCCAGATCGAGGATGATCTGGCGCATGACCTTGCGTTTGGAGGGCGCGGCATCGTGATATCTGGTTCTCAGGTCATCTGTTTCTTTCTCGACGGTGGACAGACGTTCGCCGATGCTGAGCGACAGGACATAAGCCTCCCGGGCCTGCGTCGAAACAAAATCAGACTCGCCGTGGTAGGTGAGGTCGTCGGAAATGGGAATATTGACGGTGTAGGTCGTCTTGCGCTGTGACGGCTTGGATGCCAGACATTCGTTCACCAGGTCGGCATAGCCGGTCGAATCACGCCAGGTCCGGGCGAGGCTGACGATGCGTCCGCGGTCGGGCTGGGCGCCCTCCAGATAGCCGGCTTCATCGTCCAGCTGATAGAGATAAACGGTCACCCAGCCGGGCGTAGCGTTGCGGTTTGTGGCCCACCAGCCCACCATATGCGTTTCGTCTATGCCGAGCGCCAGGTCGTCATACTGCGAATTGAGCGGCATGGGCAGCCGTTCGGGAGCGTACCATCCGGTGTTGTCGGCATCGCGTGTTGTGCTGTAGAGGTCCCAGCCGCCAAGGCCGTCGTCGCTGATGGCCGCAAAAAGCAGCGTCTCGCCGTCGGAACGGAGGTAGGGATAGGCTTTCTTGCCGGCCAATGGGATGTTCAGCGCACGCCATTCTTCCCACTCCCGGTTGCCGTTGAGGCTCGTTTCGTAGATGGTATCTCCTTCGGCCCGGAGCTGGTAGTCTCCCAGGGCAGAGATGAAACAGATTTCGCCGCCGAGCGAGGACACAAAACGACCGGCTTCCGGACCCAGGCGATATTGCTGTGCGAAAGATTCTTCGGGCAGGGTCAGCGAGTCGAGGATAATGTAGTCTTTGACGTGCTCAACCGCATTTTTTCCCTGCTCGCAACGGGCCAGGATGCTGTCGCACCGCAGGTCCCATTCGCTGCCGGCCTTGCAGTATTTCTTTTTATACAGGGTAATCAGTTCTGCTGCCTCGTCAAACTCATAGAGATGCTGTTTGACGATGGCCAGGTAATAAATGGCTCCCGAACGTCCCGTCTTTTGGGCAAACTGCAGCGGCGCGACGGCTTCGGTGTAATTACCGGTCAGGCAGAGACACTGCCCGTAGTATTTGTTCCACTCGCCGTTCTTGCCATATTGCGGCTTGTCCATCACACCGCGCATGATGACCAACGCCTTCTGATACTTGGCGGAATCGATCAGCGTCTTGATTTCCTGGAGCGACGCCGCTGTCGAGGTGGCAGAAAATGACGTTGCAACAAGGATGGAAAAAATATACTTTGCAAATCGTATCATACACCTATTTATATATAACGGCTGCAAAGATAGCGAAAAAATGACAAAATTGCAAATTTCTGCCCCGTTTTTGCCTCAAAAACTGCTTTTTTTGCCCAAAAGCTTGGATATTCGTTTTTTTTGCATTATTTTTGCAGTCGGAAATGTCATAGCATCTATTGCATCTATAGTTTCTCTAAAAAGCAGTCCGTATGATAGCACCATCAGAATTGATTATCAATGAAGACGGCAGTGTGTTCCATCTTCATCTGCGTCCCGAGCAGGTAGCCGACAAACTCATCGTTTGCGGCGACCCGAGTCGCGTTGATATGATTGCTTCGTTCTTCGACAGCGTCGAGTGCGAGGTTTCCAGCCGTGAATTCCATACCATTACCGGTTCGTATAAAGGCAAACGTGTCACGGCGCTCAGCCATGGCATCGGTTCCGACAACATCGACATTGTGATGACTGAGCTCGATGCGCTCAAGAATGTCGATTTCCGGACGCGTGAGACCAAACCCGAACATACTTCCCTCGAGATTGTCCGCGTCGGTACCTGCGGCGGATTGCAGGCCGACTGTCCGGAAGGGACGGCTCTCGTGAGTGATATCTCCATCGGATTCGACGGCGTTCTCAACTGGTATGCCGGTCGAGACAGTGTGAGCGACCTCGACTTCGAACGAGCCCTGACCTCCTTTATCGGTTATCCCAAGCATGCCGCCGATCCATATGTCGTCCATGCCGACGATGATTTAATCTCCCGTTTCGATGGGGATGGGTTCCTTCATGGGTGTACGGTCTCGGCAGTGGGTTTCTACGGACCGCAGGGCCGAGAGGTCCGGCTGCCTCTGGCGTCGCCGCTGCTCAATGAGCGGATGATGCAGTTTGAATACCAGGGCCGGCGGATTACCAACTACGAGATGGAAAGTGCGGCACTGACCGGCATGGCCCGTCTTTTGGGCCACAAGGCAGTCACCGTCTGTCTCGTCATCGCCAACCGTGTGGCCAAACGTTCCAATACGGGCTACAAAGGCGGAATGCGCGAACTTGTGCCCCATGTGTTAGACCGCTTGTGAAATCAATTAAATACAATGTCGGGAAAGCATTTTTAGGGCCTAATTTCTCGAAATTGTTAAATTTGTACCTAAAAAATGTTAAAATGGCTAAAAGAAGCATTATCTTTTAAATATTTGGTCTATCTTTGCCGAAAATTTATAATAGTGGAGTCTCCGTCACGAAACGGGTTCTAGTGTAGAGACAAGTCACTTTAAGTTAATAATAGAACCCATATTTATTATTAATAGTTCAAATTAAAGTTCAATGAAAAAGAAATTTACTAGCAGTCTTCTCTGGGTGTTCGCAGTAGTGGCATCCATGAGTGCGTTTGTTTCTTGCAAGGACTATGAGTCTGATGACATGGCTGAGCTTAACAACATCACAGGTAACCAGGCTACAGCTATCGCAATTCTTCAGCAGAATGTTCTGGACCTGCAGAATGAGATTGACTCTAAGTACGATGAGTTGAAGGGTCTTATCGACGCTATCAACTCGTGCGAATGCGACGAGGATCTCAAGGCTGATACAGCCGTTGTCAACGCTCTTGCACGTCGTGTTGCCGCTCTCCAGGGCCAGTTGAATGTCCTGCAGGAGAAGTCTGCCCAGATCGATGTTAACCGCGACAGCATTCAGAAGCTCCTGGGTCTGATTAACGAACTCAACCAGAATGCGTACACCGCTTCTCAGGCTGAGCAGTTGATCAACCAGATTATTAACGACAAGGGTCTGAAGGATGTTTCCGACGATCTTGCCGACATCAAGGCTCGTGTTAAGGTGCTTGAGACAGATACCCTCCGCCTCGTTGAGGTTGAGAACAAGGTTATCGGTCTCACCGAAGAGATGAAGGAGGCTAAGTCGACTGCCGCCAAGGCTCTCGCTCTTGCTCAGGCCGACAGCATCCGTCTCGATGCCATCGACGGTGACCTCACTCAGGTGAAGGCCGACATCGCAAACCTCAAGGCTAAGGATGCCGCCCTCGATGCACGCATCGACTCCCTCGCTCTGGCTGCTGCCGCCCGCATCGATTCTCTCGCTTCGGTTACCTCTTTGCTCGACGTAAGGGTAGGTGAACTCGAGGACGCTATCGCCGGCCTCCAGGCCAAGGATGCTGACCTCCAGCGTCAGATTGACGAGCTCCAGAAGATTGCCGACATGATCAATAACAACTATGCCACCACGTTGAAGAAACTCATCACCGGCATCATCATCCAGGGCACTGAGAACGATGTTACCGGCTATGCAGCTCTTCCCCTCGACGTTCAGTCTAACATCCTCGCTGCTTACTATGGTGTAGCCGCTAAGGACGTTAACTTCCCCGAGGCTGGCGATTATCTGACTCCTGCTGATGTTGCCGGTGTCAAGGTCTTCACGGCTAAGTCTGGTGATACCCTCATCAACGAGTCTCCCAACAACGCAGGTACCCTCTACCTCACCGTTAACCCCAACACTTCCGACTTCTCCGGTATCCGTCCTTCGCTCGTAAACAGCCAGGATCAGGAGAGCGCTGTCAAGCTGGGCGAGCTCAAGCAGAGCGACAAGGTGCTCACATGGGGCATCACCCGTGCTGAGAACAATGCTTTCTATGAGGTAGCTGCTACGCTCGACAAGAGCAAGATCAACGAGGCCAAGGTTGACCTCAATATGGACGCTATCAAGCAGTCTGTCAAGAATTTCATCGACCAGAAGTCGGTAGGCAGCCTTACTTCTATGGCATCTGTCGTTTACGGCAACATCAACGGTGCTTTCGAGCGCAACGGTGTCAAGGTGGAATATACCGACGACGTACTTGGCGACCGCGGGATCTACTCGGAGTACGGCATCCTCGCTACCGCCATCAAGCCCCTCTCTTACGACTTCCTTGCCGGTAAGACTTTCAACGGAATCAAGTACATCGACCTCAGCTCCGTTGTTGAGAATCTTACATTCGCGGTTGATTCCATCATCATTACCCTCGACGGTGTTGACACTGCAGTTCCCGTTTCTATTGCGCTTAGCATGGATATTCCCTTCCAAACGACAGTTTCGGTTGCCGGACAGACTGTAAACGTATATGATAGCGACAATAATTTAATAGGTAGTGCTACAATTCCTGCAAGCAGTCTCAATATAGATAAAACGGTAAACGTTAACAAGACACTCACTACCACCGTTGAACTCCGTGACTTCCTCGAAAGCTTCATCGGCAACATCAACGGCAAGATCAATGAGTCGATCCAGGGCATGGTGGCCGGTATCAACGGTAAGATCACGGATGCTTTCACCAAGATACAGACCAACTACATCAACCGCATCAACTCGTTGATTGAGAAACTCAACAAGGCACTTGCCAACCCCAACCAGCGTCTCCAGCCTACTATGTTGTACCAGGGTGCCGACGGCGCTTATCATCCCCTCAACAACGCTACCTTCCAGCTGAATGGCAGCGGTCAGTGCGCTCCTCTGATTGCAACGTCCTACTCGGCTGAGATTCTCGCTCCAGCTATGAAGCGTTTCGTGAAGGTCGTTTCTGCTCCTGCCGGTGCCGACCTCGAAGCCCTCAACAGCAAGGATTACAACATGAACAAGGTTGTGAACGGAACAGAGAAGATCTTCCTCTTCGCTCCTACGGTTGCAGGTCAGTACGAGATCGTTTACTCTGCTCTCGACTATGCCGGTCAGACCCGTACCATCAAGTACACGGTTAAAGTGGTTGAGTAATTGATAACTTTCTTAGATTATTAAGTAGAATAAGAATATGAAACTGAATAAAATTATCCTCTCTGCAGGAATTATGGCAATGGGTTGCTTGAGCGCTTTCGCTCAGGCACCCGAAGAGCCCCAGGCTAAGACAGTTTACGACTTCAACCCCCACTGGTACATCCAGCTCCAGGGCGGTGCTCAGTACACGCTTGGCGAAATTAGCTTCAAGAAACTCGTTTCTCCCAACGTACAGCTCGCTGGCGGCTATGAGTTCAACCCCGTTCTCGGTCTCCGTCTTTCTGTCAACGCTTGGCAGAGCAAGGGAGGTTCTGAGTACCTCGGCGATGTTTACAAGTGGAAATGGAACTATGTAGCTCCCATGCTCGACTTGAAGGTGAACCTCACGAACGCTTTCCTTGGCTACAAGTACAACCGCGTCGTTAACTTCAGCGCTCTGCTCGGTGTTGGTGCCAACATCGCATGGCACAATGATGATGCTGCTGAAGCTTATGCAGACATGTATGTTGCTTCTGCACTTACGTATCCCAATGCTTTGAACATCTATGATTCTCCCCTCGAGTATCTTTGGGACGGTACCGCAGTTCGTTTCGTAGCTCGCGCCGGTTTTGCTCTTGACTTCCGTCTTAACGACAACTGGAGCCTTGGCCTCGAAGCTACTGCCAACGGCCTTATCGACCGTTACAACTCAAAGAAAGCCGGCAACCCCGACTGGTACTTCAATGCACTGGCTGGTGTTCGCTACAACTTCGGCAAGACCTACAACGAGCGCGTTATCCCCGCTCCCAAGCCTGCTGAACGCATCATCGAGCGCATCATCGAGAAGCCCGCTCCGGCACCCGCTCCCGCCCCCGTTGTAAAGGCTGAGCCCATCCGTCGCGACATCTTCTTCAAGATCAACAGCTCTGAGATTCGTCCCACCGAGGCCTACAAGGTTGAGGAAATCGCACGCTTCCTGAAGAGCAACAAGGACGCAAAGGCTGACATCACCGGTTATGCCGACGCCGGTACCGGTACGGCCGCTATCAACAACCGTCTCTCTGCAGCCCGTGCAAAAGCTGTTGTTGACGCCCTCGTTAATCAGTACGGCATCGATGCTTCCCGCATCAACGAGAACTCTAAGGGTTCTACCGTTCAGCCCTTCGCTGATAACGACAGCAACCGTGTTACTATCTGTCTCGCCGAATAATCGCTAGATAAGATTCCATAAATGGTGCTCGGCAGGCTCCTGTCTATGACAAGAGCTGTCCGGGCACTTTCTCATTTCAACGATACTTTATGAGGTTATTTACTTTTTCTGTCCTGTTTTCCGCTTTTGCGCTTTCAGCATCAGCCCAGCTTACCGGCAACGGTTATTACCGTGCCAGCAGCACGGCTTATGGACGTTACATTACCGTCATCGACAACCGGACCAACGGCGCCAACTACCAGACTTCATCGGTCGATTTGCAGGCATTGCGAACCACCCGTCCTTTTACCGGCCGTGTGGACAGCGATCCTGCTACGGTTCTCTATTTCTCCTATCAGGGAAATACCGGCTCAGGTGACGCACAGTACGATTTGGAAGCACAGGGCGTGGATACCTATAAACTTGTACAAGCCCATCTGATTATTAAAGAGAATGCCGACGGAACCTATTGGGCCTATGGTTCACAAGTAAAGGCCGGTACGACATGGACTCTTTATCTCCTTGACGAACAGAATCAATACAAGGATGTAGGTAATCTGGTAACGGCCAACAGCGCGGCTAAAAAATGGCTGATTACTCCCATCTCTGCGGCCTCCGACAACTATTTCGGTGTGAAGCCTACGGTCAATATCGACGACAAGTGGTACGCAACCCTTTATGCCGATTTTGCGTTCCAGACTTATTCGTCCGGCATGAAGGTGTATTATCTCGATGCGATTAAGGACGGTGCCGGCGTGGATTATGCCGAACTGAAGGAGATTACAGGTATCGTTCCTGCGAATACGCCGGTTATTATCGAGTGTTCTTCAAGCGAGGCTACCGACAACCGCCTCGAACTGATTTATGACGAGACGGCTGCGCCCAGGGGTAATATCCTCAAGGGTGTTTATTTCGAGAACATCGACGCCTATGGTACGGGTGTCAATTCGGGTCACCAGAACTCCCTGGCTTACAATGCATCCACCATGCGTGTGCTCGCCAAGGTAGATGGAGCACTGGGTTTCCGTACTTCCAAAACCCTGAACTATATTCCCGCCAATTCGGCCTATCTTCCCGTGCCTGAGGGCTGGGACGACAAGGTGCTGTGTCTTTCCGCAGCGGAATATGCTTCTGCAATCCAATCTGTCGAAGCCGATGATGCCGCTTCTTCCGCCATCTATAATCTGATGGGTCAGAAAGTGCTGAATGCAGATGCCCCCGGCATCTACATCATCAGTGGCAAGAAAGTCATCCGGAAATAATCCTAGCT
>CAJOOX010000031.1 GCA_905236195.1 uncultured Bacteroidales bacterium | reverse complement strand
GTGGGGCATCGGTCCGCCTGCCGCCAGCCGTTCGGCCCGCATCTTGAGCTGATAGGCACTCTCCTCACCCGAAACATAGAGGACGCGTTTGTCGTTGATGTGCATAACAGTTTGGAGCACCAGCGTGGATTTGCCGATACCCGGGTCGCCGCCCAACAACACCATGCTGCCGGGTACGAGACCGCCGCCCAGCACACGGTTGAGTTCTTCGTCATGCAAGTCGATTCGGGGTTCCTCGACGCCCTCGATTTCGGAAAGTCTCCGGGGTTTCTCTTTCTGGCCGGGCAACTGAAGTGCGCCCGCATGGCTCCCACCTTTGTCTGGTTTGGCAGAAACCACTTCCTCAACGCAGGTGCCCCACTCGCCGCATGACGGACAACGGCCGAACCACTTGGGTTCCTCACATCCGCACGAGGAGCAGAAAAAGGCTGTCTTGGTTTTCATAATGTGTCAAAAAGCCTCAGGCTGAAATAGTCTGAGGCTGAATATGAAAGGGTATAACTATTAATTTTTCTTGCGGAATACCAACGCTGAACGCGCGGGGATATAGAGCTTGAGCCAACCCTTGCCGTCACCCTCATAGAGCGGGTCGTAGTTAGTCTCATAGTCCGCATTGGGATCCACAAATCCGAAACCGCCATACTGGGGAGCATCGGTGTCGAGCACGAGTTCGTACTGACCCTTCGGGCAGAGGAAGCCATACTCGGTGAACGAACGCTGTCCGTCGAAATTGAAGACGAAAAGCAGGTTGCCGCGCATATAGGCAATCACGTGGTCGCCACGATTGTCCCAGATGGGAACCAGGGGCAGTTCGTTGAACTTCTTGACGCCTTCGACCAAATGAATCTCATCCTCGTCGAACTTGTTGAGGAACTTGTATTTGAGTTCCTTACGGTCAACCAGATCCCATTGACGTCGTGCATACTTGTAGCTCCAGCCGTTGCCTTCGCGCGGGAAGTCAATCCATTCGGGATGACCGAATTCGTTGCCCATGAAGTTGAGGTAACCGCCGTTGATGGTGGAGAGAGTGATGAGTCGGATCATCTTGTGGAGGGCAATACCGCGGTTCACATCGAAGTCGTCGTCATTCTCCATCATGTGCCAGTACATCTTGGCATCGATGAGTCGGAAGATGATGGTCTTGTCGCCCACCAGCGCCTGGTCGTGGCTCTCGACATAGGAAATGGTCTTCTCGTCGGCCCTGCGGTTGGTCATCGTCCAATAGATATCGGTGGTGTTCCAGTCCTCGTCGCGTTTTTCCTTGAGGGTCTTGATCCAGTAGTCAGGAATACCCATGGCCAGACGATAGTCGAAGCCCATACCGCCGTCCTCGATGGCAGCGGCCAGACCGGGCATACCGCTCATCTCCTCGGCAATCGTGATTGCGTGGGGATTGAATTCGTGGATGAGTTTGTTGGCCAGCGTGAGGTAGCAGATGGCATCGCCGTCCTGCGTTCCGTTGTAGTAGTCGTCGTAACTGCCGAAGTCCTGTCCCAGGCCGTGGCTCAGATTGAGCATCGAGGTCACGCCGTCGAAACGGAAACCGTCGAACTTGAACTCGTCGAGCCAGTACTTGCAGTTGGAAAGGAGGAAATGGAGCACCTCGTTCGAAGCATAGTTGAAACAGAGGCTGTCCCAAGCCGGGTGTTCGCGACGGCCGCCGGGGTAGAAATACTGGTCGGGCATGCCGCAGAAATTGCCAAGGCCCTCGACCTCGTTCTTGACTGCGTGGCTGTGGACAATGTCCATAATGACGGCAATACCCATCTCGTGGGCTTCGTCGATAAGGCGCTTGAGATCATCGGGCGTACCGAAACGCGACGAAGGAGCAAAGAAATTGCTCACATGATAGCCAAAGGAACCATAGTAGGGATGTTCCTGAATGGCCATGATCTGAATGGCTGTGTAGCCCAGTTTCTTGACACGCGGGAGCACATTCTTGCGGAATTCGTCGTAGGAGCCTACCTTCTCCTCGCTGGTGGCCATACCGATGTGGCACTCGTAGATTAGGAGGGGTTCCGTGCGGGGCACGAAGTTCTCAACCTTGAACTTATAGCTGTGGGAAGGTTCCCATACCTGGGCCGAGAAAATCTTGGTTTCGTCGTCCTGCACTACGCGGTTCACCCATGCGGGGATGCGTTCGCCCCAGCCTCCGTCCCAATAGACGTGGAGTTTGTAGAGGTCCTTGTGGTGCATGGCGTCGAGGGGAAGGATGATTTCCCAGACGCCGCCGTCGTTGATTTTCGTGAGGGCGTAATCCTCGCGTTCCTCCCAATTGTTGAATTCGCCCACCAGGTAGATCTTGGTAGCATTGGGAGCCCACTCACGGAAAATCCACTTGGACCCTTTCTTGTGAAGACCGAAATAGAGATAGCCGGAAGCCATTGCGGAAAGCGAACCGGCTTCACGGGTAAGTTCATGGGCCTTCCAAAGCATGTATTTATAGCGGCCTACGATGGCATCGCTATAGGGCGCGAGATAGGGATCGCGTTTGATGATACCAAAACGGTCGGGCTGGAGTCCGTTCATCCAATCTGCAATCTGGATATCGTCTCCGGTTGCAAGGATCTGGTCTGCGTTTTTGGGCACAGAAATGATTTTGCGCGTCTTGGCGGGAACTTGTTTTTTCATTACGGTATCAGAGCTTAACTTTTACAATGACTTTCTTCCACTTGCCTTCGCCGATACCGGGCTGATGGCCGTCCTCGGGGAAGAAGATTGCGAACTGGCCTTTCTTGACGGTCAGCATCACCTGGGCGGGATCCTTCCAGAACATAACGTCCTTCTCAGGATTATAGGCATCACGCACGTCCTTGAGGTCGCAAACGGGTGTATAACCCATCTGCTCGTCCTGCTCGATTGCAACCTGGATGTCGATGTAATCCTTGTGGCTCTCCATCTTGGCTGTCTGTGCATCCTTACCGGTGATTTCGGTGAAATTCACAAACAGATTTTTCTCGTCCAGATAGATCTTCTGAGGCTCGAGTTTGGAGAAATCTGTTGACTTGATGTAGTCAAATGCTTTCTTAAAAGCGGGGTGCAGGCTGACATAGAGGTCTGCATTAGCGAGGGAATCTAATACCATAGCTTCTAAATTAATGCGTGAATATTATGAACTTTGTATGGTTTCGCATTCGAGTTTAAGTTTAAACGCGAAACAGCGAAATCCCGTGTTCGGAATCTCGCTGCAAATATAGAGCTAATTTTTCAAATTACCAAAACTTTTTTTGAAATTATTGAGTTTTCTTCACAATTTTGCCATTTTTTGATACATTTTGTCTGTTTTTCGGGGCATTCTTTGTCTGTTTTGGGAAATTTGGAGAATGAAATGCTAAGCGCCGGATGATGCAATCAGTTACGCTTGCTCTCTCCTTTGCGCGTGCTTTGGTCTTTCTTTCCGTTTCCCTGTTTACCCTTGTTCCAGAACTGTGCCTTGAAGTGCTTTTCTGCCTTTACATACTCATAGAGCTGTTTGGGCGTGAGCACCATTTCGAATTTGTTCAGATAGTCGCGCTCCAACTGGGCATCCTCGAAGTTGAGTTGGGCTTCGTTCTTGACGGTCCTGAGGTAAAGCTCGTCGGAAACCTGGCCGTTGGTCTTCTTCATCTCGCGTCGCAGGTCGCGGAAGGCGTTGCCGTACTTCTGGAAGAGAGCTCCCTTGGCCTTCTGCAGTTCCTCGTAGAGCGGGCGGAACTTCTGGGCGGTAGCATCGTCGAGTTTCATCTCCGTGACGATATAATCGGTCTTGTGGCGGAGGAATTCCTCAAACGAAGGCTGCTTCTCCCCTGTTTCGGGATTCGGGCCTTCTTGTGCCATCGATAATGTAGCCCCCATCAGGATGGCCAGAATCATTGACAATAGTGATTTCATATTTGTTTTTGTTTTATTTCGTTGTTGTTAATCGGGAATCGGGTTGTCTGTTGGTCAGTCTTCGGCATAAAGGGCTTCGTAGATATCGTAATCCGAGAGGGAGGCCAACATCATCGACTCGCTGAGGTCGGAGTTTTCAACCATAGCTTCTGCTACCGGCATATAGGATTCGGGAGCGTTGGGATCGGTTGTTTTTGCAGGATTGAACCAGACGAAGAGACCCGCTATGAGCGCAACGCTTGCTGCCACGCTCCACCACGGAAGACGGTGGCTGCGGTGTTGCTGTTCCGACAGGATGGAAGGAGCTTCCTCTCTTACTTTCCGGGCTTCCAGCTCGTCAATCTTGAGTTCCAGCGACTGCTGGAAGTCGGCGAAGAATCCATCGGGCACCTTCATTCCTGTCTCGCGAGTACCGAAATCAGGTTCTTTCCAATCGTTCATTTTTATCTGTTTCATATTTGTTTTTATTTTGTTGTTAAGACTCCTTCTGTCAGAGAAGGTTTAAAACTTGTTTTCAATTTTCTTTTCACAACTCGCGGTTGTGGAAATAATCGGCGATTTTCTCTGCGGCGAAATGGTAACTTGCCTTGAGAGCCCCGACCGAGGTGTTGAGAATCTCGGAAATCTGTTCGTAAGGCATATCGTCGAAATAGCGCATATTGAAAACCTGGCGCTGTTTGGCTGGAAGGGTCGCGATGGCCATCAGCAGGGTACGTTGGGTCTCGTCGCCGTCGAAGTATTTGTCGGCCTGCAACTGGTCCATCAGATATCCCTCGGGGTCGCTCTGGGTCATATCCTGTTCCGCCTGACGTTTCTGGAGGAAGGTAATCGACTCGTTGTGGGCTATCGAGTAGAGCCAGGTTGAGATTTTAGCGTCACCCCGGAAACTGTCGAGGTTGGTCCATGCCTTCAGGAATGTATTCTGCAGCACATCGGCTGTGTCATCATGCGAAATCAGCAGTTTACGAATCTGCCAGTAGAGTTGTTCCTGATAGATGCCAACCATACGCGTAAATGCGCTACGGCGGGTCTCCGGATCCGTCAGCAGGGCCGTCAGCTGCGCCTCTTCCGATGCATTGGTCGTTTTGGACATTGTTGTGTATTGACTTATCTCGTCTTTTGGACGTTATTGGGGATGAATAGTTTAAAATTCGCGTGGAGGTCTCTGACAGATTTCCGTGAACGGACAGTAAAGACAGTTCTTTTTATCGGCCTGGATGAAGGGCATTGCGGGGTTGAAAATCTCGGTCACCATCTCGCGGAAACCCTGTTCGAATTCCGGCATCCTGTCGCGCAGGTCGTGCAGTTCACCCTCCTCTCCGGTCAGCGAAGTCGAGACCGTCGGCTCTGTGAACCGTCGGACATGGTATAGGTGTCCCTCCAGTTTACAGTGTCCGGGGTCTATACGGGCCTTCTGCAGTTGCCGGGGCGGATGCTTGAGCATCATCATGCCGTAGAGCATCACCTGAAAGGCTTCGTCCGAGGTCGGGAGTTTCAGTTTATTTTTGGGGCTGGACGTCTTGTAGTCGACAATTCTCAGCGACCCCCGGGCCACGTCGATACGGTCATAGATACCCTTGAGCCGGATTCTGAGTCCGGAAGACACCTCATAGTCGAACTCCTCGCTGTGCTCCAGGGCCGCTAATGTGAGGGGCGACAGTCCGGCATCGTGCCGCAGGGTGTTACGCACATAGGTGACAACGGTATCGACCACCAGTCTGTGATAGCCCGTCAGTTCGGTCACACCCAGCTGCTCGCGGAATTCATCGTACACCATATTATATATATGTGTCCCGTCGGCAGCAAGGTTGCGGAACACATCGCTTTGCAGTTCTCTGCCCAACAGCGGCCGGTAGAGTTTCTCCATTATGCTGTGGTATATGTCTCCGAACACGCCGCTGTCCATTTCCTCCTGCACCTCGTCCTCCTCCCTGAGGTCTTTCACATAACTGAAGTAGAACTGGAGCGTACAGTTGCGATAGATTTTGAAGGCTGTTGCCGAGAAGTGTCTGGAGCCGCCGGCCCGATAACGGTCCAGCAGTTCCATCACCTCGGGCGTCTTGTCAATCTGAATCGGCTTCACCTCCACCTGACCGGGTTCGTAGTGGACAAAATGAGTATGGGCCGCGAGATCGATATTATAGAGATAGCGGAGCTGCATCAGGTAGCGAGACTCCTCGCCTGACTGCAGACCGTCGGCCCGCGAGTCGCAGATGAGGGTCACCTGCCGTGCACGCGAGAGCAGACGGTAGAAATGGTAGGCGAACACAGCGTCGCGATGCTGGCGGGTGGGCAGATGGAAGGCCTGGCGCAACGACATCGGGACGAACGTATTGACGGACGTCTTGGCCGGGAACACCCCTTCGTTCATCGAGAGCACAATCACACGGTCGAAATCCAGGCCGCGCGTTTCCAGCACACCCATCAGCTGGAGGCCGCTCAGGGGTTCGCCCGAGAAGGGAACCGACAGGCCGCGTGTGAGTTGACGAATCATATGAAAGAAGGTCTGTACATTGAAGGTCCATTCCACATTCGCCACCAGTCCGGCCAGTTTCTCCACCACCTCGACATAGGCTTTCAGAAACTCGCGGTCGAATACGGTAAACTGGACCTCTTCCCTGTCTTCAATCACACAATGCGTCAGGAATCTGAAGATTTTCAGCACATAGTCAATCGCCTCGTCCACGTTTCCTACGGACTTGAAGACGAGTTTCAGCCAAGCGTCTCCTTCCAGCATCGAACGGGGCACCACATAACGGTTCTGACGGTTGATTTCCTGGGTAAGGTCGAGCGCTTTGTCGCCCGTGATGCTGAGCGTGAAATGGTGGGTCAGCAGGGGCAGTACACTCTTGTAGAAGAAGACGGGCTCTCCCGCGCTCATGCGGCAAGTCTGCTGCAGGTTGGCCAGATGGTCCATAAAGGCCGACACAGCGGTTCCCTTGAGGCTGTAGCCCATAGTTATATTGTAGGACGGGATTTCGGCCGGCAGGGCATACACCATGGGCAACATCAGATTCTCGGCCGGCAGCACTACCGCCGTACGGAAGGCTTCCTCCGGAGTCTGCAGATTCCAGTCGCGTAACTGCCTGGCGGCCACATGAGTCTGTCCGACGCCGGACGGCACCACATAGACGTTGAATTCCTTTTCGGCATCAGGCACCAGAGTTCCCGCCCGTTCGTCCCCGCCTATCGCATCTGGGAAATCCGTCAGGTTGCGACGGGTGAAGAAGGCGCCCTGCGACTTCATGTCGCCCTCGTGCAGACGCGGGTCGTCATAGTCCCAGCAGAACTCGGCCAGCCCCTCTTTCTGCAGCCATTTCATCAGGGCGCGTTCGGTTTCAGTGATGGCCGTCAGTCCCACAAAGACAATCTTGTCGGCATGGAGCAGCTGGCGCGGGTCGGCGCTGTTCCAGATGCCGTATTCTGCCTGGCAATAGTCCTCAATCACTTCCCTTTCGAGCATACCCTCATAGGCCAGGCCCTCGCTCCGCAGCTCTTCGCGAAAGGTCTTGTAGAGGTCGTAGAGGATGCTCCAGGTCTCCTCGAAGACCTGTTTCTTACGCTCCTCGCTCATCTGGGCCACACTCTTCCAGAAACGTTCTACCACGGCCCGTTCCTCGTCGGTCATCGTTCCGTAGCGCAGGTCTATTTCCTTCAGGTCGCGTATGTTGGTGAAGAGCCTCCTGGCGTCCACCATATATTCGTCCACATCGTTGAAATCGCTCAGCAGGATATCGCCCCAGAACACGAAATTGTCGAACGTCTCGCCGCTCTTCGAAAGCCGGCGGTACAGGTTGTAGAGCCGGAACAGCAGTTCTGTACGGTCCAGCACGCGCAGGTCTGAGAACTGGGTGAAGATGTCGGCAATGGTGGTAGTACGGGGCGCAAAGACCGGGGTCTGGACCGACTGGGTCAGATAGTGCTCCATGAAGAGGGCGCTTCTCCGGTTGGGGAAGACAAACAGATGCGAAGCCAGGGCCACCGCCCTACGGGCAGGCGGCAGGTTTTCGCTCTGAAGCAAATAGTGCTCTGCAACGATTCGGAGAAACTCTTTCATGCCACAAAGATATGCTTTTTTTTCCGATTCTGCCTTCAAATTCAAAAAAAAATTCAATATTTGTCGATTTTCTCGATAAAAAAGACTATCTTTGCGGCCGTAAAGAGGGAACTGTGCGTCCTTTTGTACCAAAAGCAGACGCCTCCCCCGCAAACGCATGAAACTAAGTTATACTGCCTATCCGCTTCAATTGAAGCACACCTTCACGGTGGCCGGCTTCTCGCGCTCGGAGACACCCGATGTGCTCCTTTCCGTCACACACGAGGGCATCACGGGTTACGGCGAGGCCTCCATGCCTCCCTATCTCGGCGAGTCCATCCAGAGTGTGCTTGCCTTTTTGGACAAGGTGGATCTTTCCCCGTTCCACGATCCCTTTGCGATGAGCGACATACACGCCTACCTGGACACCCTTTCCCCGGGAGACTGGGCTGCCAAAGCTGCCGTCGATATTGCACTCCACGACCTGCAGGGCAAAACAGCAGGCATGCCCCTCTGGAAACTCTGGGGTCTGAGTCCGCTCTCGCTTCGCCGTGAGGGTCTTCCCACCACATTTACTATCGGCATCGACACACCCGAGAACGTACGGGCCAAGACGCTTGAGGTGGCCGGACAATACCATCGCCTGAAGGTGAAGGTCGGTGTGCCGGGCGACAAGGAACTCATCGCTTCAATCCGCGAGGTTACCGACCTGCCCCTCACAGTCGATGCCAACCAGGGGTGGAAGTCAAAGGAAGAGGCTCTCGACGAAATCT
>CAJOOX010000030.1 GCA_905236195.1 uncultured Bacteroidales bacterium | reverse complement strand
TTTGCTATTTTTCGGATGATTTTATCTTTTTGACATAACTTCTCGGTATCGTTACCGCTGCAGAAAGCAACGGATTGAGGCGGATAACAATACTGTTGACTCCGTCGATGCGCATACATTCGCCCTCGAAGCCTTCCAAAGGTCCGGCCAGCACATGTACGATATCGCCCTTGTGAATGGGAGTCGGGATGAGCGAGAAGGCGGACTCGCGTTCGACGATTTCCATAAACTCCGCCATCCGCTCGTCGGAGATCGGAGCAGGTACCGATTCGCCCGGCGCACGCATCAGTCCCTTGAGGTGGGGTTCACCCCACAGCAGTTCACGATGAACGAGAGCCAGCCGGACGAAAAGCAGCGAAGGAGTGAGCACAACTTCGACCCGTTTCATCCGGTCTGACCAGCGGTGCATTTCAGAACGCACGGGAAGATAGGCTTCCACCCCCCGGGCCTCAACCCAGAGTTTCATTTTGCGCTCATAATTCGCAGCCGTACGCATGACGTACCAGTGCGGTATTGTCCTGTCAGTCATCAGCGCCTCTGATAATCTGTTATTGTATCACACCGATGCCTTTCGGGAGAACAACTGCCAGACACCGAAGCCGACAGCCCCGAAAATGATGAGATACATGAGAATGACAAAAATCATGGACACAGTGTTTCCCTTAGCCACCGAGTCAGGTTCGAAGACAAAATGAATCCGATGACTGCCGGCCGGAACATTGAGAGCTCGCAGCATATAGTTCACCCGGTAATGGTCTACAGACTCGCCGTCAATGGTTGCTTTCCAGCCATAAGGATAATATATCTCGGAGAAAACGAGAGTGCCGGGCCGGGAGGTCTGATATTCGTAATCCACCTCCTTGGGCGACCAGGAAGTGAGACGAACAGACGACAGAGAATCCAGTACGGGACGTTCAGCAGGCAATGAGGCTGCAAACGCCCGGTCGAGCACGGCCACATGACGGAGGTCGTACTGCATGAGGGCATCACTTTCGGCATTGGCGTTATCGACCACCACGAGCGAATCGACAAACCACGCGTTACCCATCGCCTCGGGATTGCTCTGCGGCTCCGGCGTATTATTGTCGCCGGCGGGCACTATAAAATACTTGGTGTTGAGCATGTTAAGCACAGGCATGTGCATCTTGGAGATATGCTCGTCGATGAGGTCCTGGTAGCGGCGCAGCTTGGCGGGCGAATATCCGCCCACAGACTTGAGCCGGTAGGACGTGCGGGCATCATTGAAAGTCGAGACCGAGAGATTCATCACGCGGTAGTTCAAATCACCGTCCTTGAGAATCTGCGTTTCCCAGGGCTGTTCTTTGAAGGCAGCCGTAAGGCTCTTGGGAGAGGTGAAGTAACGGTCGTTCATGAAACGCTTATCGACCGACCACATGTCGAGCAGAATCAGTGCGGCGAGAACCACACCGAAGAATGCCGTCTGCCTGCGGGCACGGACAGCAAAGAAATAAACGGCAGCGGCACCCAGCACCACGAAGAGGAGCGAACGCCAGGCATCGGATACCATCATGGCTTCGCGCTGGGCGATGACAGCCTGGCTCAGCCAGTCGGGCATCTGGGCGAAGACGCGGTCATCATAGGGAGTCGTGAAGGATACGAAAGACGATCCGAACAGGGCCATGAAGAGGCAGAGTCCGCCTGTAATCCCCAGCGACCACCAGAATGCGCGCAGGAACTCCTTGCGGTCGAGGGATTCATCCGTGATGCGCTTGAGCGCCAGGAATCCCAGTACGGGAACGGTGATTTCAGCAATGACCAATATGGATTCAACCGCACGGAATTTATTGTACAGGGGAACGACCTTGAAGAAGAACTCGGTCAACCCCATGAAATGGCTTCCCCACGACAGAAGGACAGAGAGAACCGTCACACCCAGGAGCGCCCACTTATAGGGACCCTTGACCAGGAAGAGTCCCAGCACGAAAAGCAGGCAGACAACGGCACCCAAATAAACAGGGCCTGCGGTGAACGGTTTGTCACCCCAATATGTGGGGGCACTCTCACAGAACTGCTCGGCACTCTTGCGGGGCACACCCTTCTTGACAAGTTCATCGTATAGCTGGCTGTCCTTGCCCAAATTGTATCCCGAAGCGCCACCCATATAATTGGGAATCAGGAACGTCCAGGTCTCACCGATGCCGTAGCTCCACGCCGTAGCATAGTCGAGATCGAGTCCGCCGGTCTTGTTATCGGTATCAGTGTCTTTGACCAGGTCGCTGTGGCCGCCACGCATGGTTTCGCCGGCATATTCGATGTTGGCGAAAGTAGCAGCTGTACCGGTGCCCGCGCCGATGAGGAATACGGCAGCATAGACCGCAGTCGATATGCCGAAAGTTTTCCACCGGCGGCTCTGCATCGCCTTGGCGAGTTCGGCCAGGAAGAGGAAACCGATGATGAAACAGAGATAATAGGCCATCTGCGGATGGGGATACAATCCGATAGCCACACCGATGAGCGTCAGCACCGCACCGGTCTTGCGGTGGCCATTGAAAACCAGACAGAATCCGGCTATGGCAAGGGTCATCAGCGACAGAGACGATGTCTTGAGATTATGGGCGGCTGCAATGATAACGAAAAAATAGGATGAAAAAGCGATGGCTACGGCCCCGGCCAGCGCCAGCCACTTGTTCACCTTCAGCGACAACAGAAGGATATAGAACGATA
Source organism: uncultured Bacteroidales bacterium (assembly GCA_905236195.1). Classification (GTDB taxonomy): domain Bacteria; phylum Bacteroidota; class Bacteroidia; order Bacteroidales; family UBA3663; genus Liminaster. The sequence continues at coordinate 13,307 of CAJOOX010000030.1, read as the reverse complement.
GCAGGTAGATGAGTACTATGGCAATGGGGCTGCGATGTCCTGCATGCAATACTTTCTTGAGGGGTTGCAGCCAACTGTCAGCCGTGTAGTGGCCTCCGCCCAGCTGGAAACTGGGCATGCCGGAAAACATCGAACCGTTCCACCAGGAATAATCTCCTGTCTGCTTGTGAAACTCTACACTCTCATGCACTGCGGCATTTCCCTGAGTACTGTCACTTGCACCGATTATCTTGCCATCCAAAGCAGGCGACATGTAGATGCAGGCAATGGCCGTGAAAATTACGACAGCCAGTAAATAAGGCCAGAATTTCTTGAAAAAGTTTGAGTTATTCATATTTCTGTAATAAAAAGTCTTTAAAATGCAGGGGGCCTTCTTTTTATGTAAGCCAGCGGGTCCACCGCATCCGCTCGAGGATGAAGAACAGCAGAGCCTCGAAGGTGAAAGTACAAGCCACCAGGACAAAAGGCGACAACCATGTCGGAATGTACGGCATCAGCGGAAAGAGTAGCGGAATAAACATAATATGGGAAAGATAGATTCCATAGGAATTGCGACTGATTAAGCTGTAGAAGCGGCACCAGATCGTGCCTTCAGTCAACGGCACCTTCAAAAGAAGTCCGAAGATAAAGACTGCCAGGAAGAGTTCAGACGGAAAGCCGTTGAGGATAAACAGACCGTCAGCCAAACACAGGAGTAATGTCAGCACCAGACCCGCCCACTGAAGAGAAAGAAAGGTTCTGCTCATCTGCCAGTAATGACTGGTGTAATATCCCATCAGGAAGGCAAAGAAATAGACACAGTCGGGCGAACGCAACATCTCAAATGTGGTGTTGGCCATCAGCACGCCCTTGCAACTCAAACACGCAAAGACGATAACCGTGAACAGCAAGACGGATTCTTCAGTCCTGTTCACAAAGCGCTGTAACAAGGGCGTGAAGAGACAGATTGCTATCATCATATAGACAAACCAATGGGAGGTATTCGTGCCGGAAGTCAGCATCTGCTGCACATAGAGGAGCAGTGTGTTCCAACCCCATTCTCCTCCCCCGCGCCACTGTGTGAGCAGAAAGGCCACTGTTGCCCATATTACAAAGGGGATAAGGATGCGCTTCAGCCTGTGCCGGAAGAAATCGCACAACCCGTCCACTCGGCGCAGCAGCAACGCACCGCTTACCATCACGAAGAGTGCATTGCAGGCACTCGTGGGGAAAAGCAGCAGCCTGACCCACCAGTCGATGTTGCAGGATCCTGTCTCCTGGAGGTTTGCGTCGAGGAAGCGCTGGGAATGTACAAACATCACCAGCACAATCGCGACGAAGCGAATGAGATCGAGGTTGAGATTGCGATTGCCAGTCTGCATTTATTTACTGCTTTGGGTTAATACCTGATGATAGACGCCGGCCAATTGCCGGGCCGACTGCTGCCAGTTGAACCTGTTCATGCGTTCATACTGCCGGGCTATCAGAGCTTCTTTTTCCGACTGGGGAGAAGCCAGCCAAGTCTCCACGGCTCCGGTCAATGTGTCATGTTCACCGTCCAGTTCGAACCATACCGCTGCATCGCCTGCTACCTCCGGGAAGCAGCTCTTTCGATTGAGGAAGACGGGACATCCCGCATGCCAGGCTTCGAGAATGGGGATTCCGAAACCTTCGTAGAGCGACGGATAGATGAACAACTCGGCATGCAGGTAGAGACGCGAGAGTTCATCATCGGAGACACGCCGCTGCCAAATTCTGTCGTGTAGTCCCAGTCGTGTGATTTCTGTCTCCTCGCGGGCGTCAAAGGCTCCACCTGTGCACACCAGCTTCAAGTCAGCATGTCGGTCGAGCATGGTTTTCAGACTACGCAGCATGGGCAGGAAATTCTTGTACATTCCCCGGTTACCCACATATAATATATATTTAAAAGGTACAACCGGCGACTTGTCTTCCACGGCTTCATAGGGCGCACCATGATAGATGACCGACATCTTCTCGCGGGGAATTCCAAGGATGCGATGGGCATCCTCCAGCGTATTCTGCGACACACAGACGATATGGGCAGCCTTATCACAAAGGACCTGTCTTCCCCGAATTTGAATATCATCCGCCGGGAAATACTGCGGAAAGAGTTCTGCCGTGAGGTCGTGGATATGCATCACGAATGGTTTGCCGTTCAGATAAGGCAGGAAGTATGGGTCGAATCCGGTCACGTGGAACACATCCCACTTCCCTTCCTTCATCAGCCGGATTGACTCTTTACGGTTCACCCATTTGGGGGTAGCCATCAGTCCGGACTTACCCAATGCATCGTAGAGGGTTTTCCGCATCGGAGATTTCCAGGAGGGAAAAAAAACCTCGTAGGGATGTCGGCAGGCATCCACCTTCCACACCTTGAGTCTCTGGAGGTGCAGATTGTTGCACTCCTTGAGTCCTATGCGGTAGTTCACATCCGAAGGCAACTGATGAATCAGTTCGAAGAAACACTTCGAGATGCCCGAGAATGTGGGATAAAGGCCCTGATAATCGTAAAGAACGGTCATTTTCCTGATTCGAATTAAGACTTGTATCCGATAGCCCTGGTGCGGCGGTTCCCCTCACGGAGGGCTTCCTCCAGGGAAACACGTTTCTCCAAATTGATGTAGAAACACTCGTGATGGGACTGTTGCTGCTCCAATGGAGGCAACTGCATATAATTGCCGTATAAGCGGGAAAGAACGCGATCATAATCTGAGGGAATCAGCGCCCGGACGTCTTCCAGATTGGCCATCAGCCCCTTCCCATAGGCTTCCTTTTCGATACGTTCCCGTTTATAGGAAAACCACATCGCCCAAACAGTCACAAAGCGCGCCTCCTCAAAACTGTACTTCTGCCGGACGCGACGCAGTTCACTGATGATGTGGCGGCGTTTCTCCTCGCGTTGGAACGAATATTTGTAATGGAGGGCAAAAAGCGACCATTTGCCGCGGAGGAGCCACTTGACAAACTTCCAGGGACCGTAATGCTTGGAGACAGCATTCAGGGCATCTCGGAGGTATTGCGTGTATTCATAATCCTTCCGGAACTCCTCTTCATCCTCTCCGCAACCGTCAATCGGGAAAATGTCGACATAATTACCCATAACGAAACGGTAAGCCTCATGTTCGACAATGGTCGATTTCCGGCTGCTGATTTTGGCAAACGTGGCATTGTATTCCGGAGTCGTTTCACAGTCAATCAGTTCATAATCGGCATCCAGCTGGTCGCGCATCGAGAGCAGCCGGTCGTAGTCCGGACGCGGCATCGCCACGTCGACATCATCGTCCCAGGGTATGAATCCCTTGTGACGCACCATGCCGAGACACGTTCCGAAGGTGCAATAATATTGCAGCCCGTGCTTATCGCAGAAAGAGACGAAATAGCGGAGAATCTCTTTCAGGTTCTGTTTCTTTTGCTCAAGTTGAGCATCCGTTATTATCATTGTATCTCAGTTTTATCCCCTGACGACACTGGCCAGTTGATTGAGCCAGGAGGTCGGCAGGATTTTTTTCAACCAGTTATAACCGCTCTGCAGGAAAAGGTCTTTTCTGTTCTTCCTCTCCCACAGACGCAGCATTTTGTCGGCATAATCCGTGGAGAAACCGTTCTTCATGAGGATGTCTCTTGCCTCCTGCATGGCGGCCTGTTTGGACGTGGTCGAAACTCCTCCCCTGCGGAAATTGCTCAACACCTTATCTATATATAAGAAAGGTATGCCCGCCACCTGACAGCGAAGCAGGAAATCATAGTCGGCCGAATAGCGGAAAGCGAGGTCAAAACCGCCCAACTTGTCATACACCTTTCGGGCCACGAAACAAGTCGGATGGTAAAAACACATCCCCTTGGTAAGATCGTCCGACTGCGGTTTCTTGAGTTTGAAGAACGAACCGTCTTCGTTCAGCATATTCACGTTCCCGTGCAGAATCCCGGTTTCGGGATGGGCCAGATACACCTGAACAACCGCCTCTACCGTATCTTTCCCGAAATAGTCGCTGGCATTCACGATGCCGATCAGTTCACCTGTTGCCATCCGGATGCCTTTGTTCATCGCGTCATAGAGCCCCTTGTCAGGCTCGGAAACCCATCGGGCGATTTTATCCTGATTTGCCTCAATCAACTCCCTGGTTCCGTCGGTCGAAGCCCCGTCCACCACGATGTATTCGATGTTGGGATAGGTCTGCGACCACACGCTGCGAAAGGTTTCCTCCAGAAAATCTTTCGCATTGAAGGTGACGGTGATGATTGAAACTAACGGCTGTTCCATATGCTCCGGTTATCCGACGATTCCCACATTGACAATATCCTTCATTCGGATTGTTCCGACAACACGTCTATCGGCATCCAGAACGGGCATATAGGATATGTTCCGCTTCTTGAGAACGTTAAGTGCCTCGACCGCGAGCCGGTTGTTCCGAATCGTAAAGGGATGTTTCGACATGATGTCATCGACCGAGAGGGAATAGATGTCCACTCCTTTGAGGAGCTGTCCTCGCAAATCTCCATCAGTAATAACGCCAAGCAGACATCCCTCTTCGTCAACAATCGAGACGATACCCAAACCTTTCTTCGAGAGTTCGAGAATCACGTCTTTGAGCGTAGCGTCGGCCGGGAGAACGGCATTCTTCTCGCCTGTGGTCATGAGGTCTTCAACGCGGAGAATGAGTTTCTTGCCCAACGCTCCCGCGGGATGGAACATACCGAAATCGGCATCCTTGAAACCATAGATGCCCGAAGCTACGACTGCCAGGGCGTCGCCGTAGCAAAGTTCAACGGTAGTAGAGGACGTCGGAGCCAGACCCAGATAACAGGCCTCGTTGAATTTCGGGAAAACCTGTACGATATCGGAGTTGACGGCCAGTGTCGAATCGGCATTTCCGGTGATTCCGATAATCTTGGCTCCAATCATTTTGATGTTGGGCAGAATCTTGATAATCTCCTCGCTCTCTCCGCTGTAGGAAATTGCGATAACCAGATCTTTGGAAGTCACCATTCCCAAATCGCCGTGCATGGCTTCCGCCGGATGCAGGAAAAAGGAAGACGTGCCCAGACTGGCCAAAGTGGCGGCAATCTTGGTACCCACGTGTCCCGGTTTACCCATACCCGTGACAATCACCTTCCCCTGACATGCCACAATTTCGTCAAGAATATGAACGAAAGTGTCATCCAGGGATTCGCGCATTTTCCGGAGCGCCTCTATTTCGATATCAAAGACTCTGCGAGCCTCTGTGAGTTTATCCATATCAGTTCTTTTTATTTGTTACAGTCCTACTCCGGCTTTGCGGGCAATCCAACACATCGCTTTCAGTGTGATGTTGGAGCCTGAATACAATTGACGGATCAGGAACGCTTCTTTCTTATGTTTTTTCAAATAGATGTTCTGCCTCCATTGCGGAACTTCGTAATCAAGCAGTGCCCGTATCTTCCGGATGACCTCCGGATCGAAATCCGATGTGGAATTCAGATAGGTCAGCATCCCCATCGCGAAAGCTTTCTTGAGATAAATCCACCCCAGTTCCTCGGGGAAAGTCTGGAGGTAGTTGTCACGTCGCAGATAGAACCACAGGTCGTCAAAAGCGTCCAGTTTCTCCTGATAGCGTCGGGGAGACACTCCCTTGGAAAGCGAATTCGCATGATGATGATAAATATACAACGGCAGATTGACGCACGCTACGCTCCGGGCCGCACAAATACAGCGTATCAGGAAGTTGGAATCCTCCGATGACCGGTATTTGGGGAAACGGATCTGATGTTCGTTGATCCATTCCCTGCGATAGATGAACGTCACGCAGAAGGTTTTCATCGCAATCAGGAATCGGCGCTGGTTCGCATCCGAGAGGTTTCCATTGGGGAAAACCGGATTTCCGTCCGTCAGTCCGGTCTTCGGGCCTCCCTCATAACGGAGCTGACACCAGACCAGATCGGCATGGGTGGCATCGGCTTTCTTCCACAGACGCTCGAACATATCCCGCTCGACGGTATCGTCGGGATCCACAAAACCGATATACTTTCCACGGGCTGCATCTATTCCGACATTACGGGCCAGACCCGGTCCCCCGTTCTGAGGGGTCTGCAGGAAACGGAAATACTCAGAACTTCCGCCTTTGCGCGAAATATGGGTCTGCGCTTTTTCAATACTGTCATCTGTTCCATGATCGTCCACAAAGATAAACTCCACCTCCGGAAGGGTCTGCTGCATGAGCGAGTCAATGCAGTTGCCAATCCAGTCGGATACATTATAAACGGGGATGATGACGGATAGCTTGATCATTTATCTGCCTTTGCGAAGAATATAATAGTCAATGATTCCATTCACCTGAACACTCACCTTGAAACCATAGAGCAGAAGCACGTAACCCAGACCGATGGTCACCGTGCGAACCAGAATATCCAGCCAGGGCGACACTTCGAGCAGAGACGGAATCAGGAAATTGAGCCCATAGAGAATGGCGATAATCAACAGGATGCGAAGATGCGCCCAGGTGAAGGGATTGGCATGAATCTTGAACTGGATAATGATCTGTTGCCAGCTGTAGCTTATCACGTTTGTCAGCAAGGTGGCAAAAGCGGCTCCGGCCAGTCCCCAAATCGGGATGAAGATATTATTGGTGGTGATGGTAAGAAAAATCAGCAGCACGGTAACGAAGAGCGTCCAATAGTAATACTTGGAATAGGAGATGATAGAGCCTCCGAAGTTAAGTGTACAGTACACCACCTGTGAAAATCCCAAAAGTAGCATCGCATACTTGCCTGCCGAATATTTATCTCCATTTGGCATGATGGAGTAAATATTGTCAATGTTAATCCAGATGATAAGCAGGGTAATAGCACCAGCCATCAGTTGATGCAAAGAGACTTGCTTAAAGAGAGCCGAAGCCTCTGCGGTGTCATTTCGTTTCATGGCATCGGCTACACCCGGGGCAGATATTGCAGTAATAGAACGCGCCGGCATGTTCACCACATTGGCAAAGAATATTGCCATAGAATAAATGCCTACGTCATAAAGTCCTTTCTTGCCGGATATCATAAAAATGTCCAACTGATAGACCACATTGACCAGCGAGCCTATCATCACAATGATTGTGTAGTTAAGAAAGTCGCGTTTCACTTCCGGGGTAAGCACACTCAAATCCCTATGTCGGAATGAACTGGATCCAATGCTCAATGCGTAGCTGCCCGTTGCGAGAAGACAGATAGCATAGCTTGCCGCAAAAGAGAAAATCAGTCCATTTACGTCGAGATAACCGAAGCCGTAGGCCAGGTAACATCCCAGCATCAGCAGACGCATCAATATCTCGCGCACGGTCTTGGGGATGGCAATGCGCATGTTGATGTTGGCATAGTTCTCAGTCCAATACCAGAAACAGAGAATGATGATGAAGGGAATGACGTGATAGTAGTAATTGACGAATTCGGGCGATTTGGTTGCAAAATAGTCCGCTATGGCAGGTTTCATCACGATATACAGCGGCACAAAGATGAGGCATCCGATGGCCGGCAGCATCATGAAATAGTAGAGAAAGCCGTGGTCGCCCGTCTTCTCGTCGCGAAAATACGGGAAATAGCGCATCCCCGAACCTCCCGTACCCAAAAGCGCAAAGGTCGCGAAGAGTACCGCTGCCTGATAGATAACCTGAGTGAGGCCATAGACCTGCGGCTCCAAATATTTGGGGACAATATAAAACACAATCGGAATGCCCATAGCGACTCCGATGTAGTTGACGAATGTACTCTTAAGAGACTGTCTGATTACAATACCCATGTTTCAAACCATTAAATTGCGTTCATATTTTTCAGACAGTTCTTGAGCGAATCCGTCCAATAGGGAATCTGCAAACCGAAGGTATTCTTGACCTTGGTCTTGTCCAACACACTATAGGCAGGACGTTTTACCGGTGACGGGAACTCGTTGCTGTGACAAGGTTGGATATTGCATGCGGTGTTACCGGCCAGTTCTGCAATCATCTTGGTGAAGTCAAACCAACTGCAAACGCCTTCGTTCGAAAAGTGGTATATTCCATTTTTGGAGAAGGGGGCAGGGTTCGAGGTTAATGATTCTGTTTTGTATGAATCAAGTATGGTAATGATGGCCTGAGCGAGGTCAAACGCATACGTTGGGGTACCAACCTGGTCGAAGACGACTTTGAGCTGGGGTTTGGTTGCAGTGAGGTTCAACATCGTCTTGACAAAGTTCTTGCCGAACTCGCTATAGAGCCAGGCTGTTCGCAAAATCACATAGTTGACGTCTGTGGCTGCTATCAACTGTTCGCCCAGCAGTTTCGTCGCTCCATACACTCCGGTCGGTGTACCTTTCAGTTCTTCGCGGCAAGGCGTGTTATAGGGATCTCCGCCGAAAACATAATCCGTGCTTACATGCACCAGCAGCCCATTGGCTTCTTTCATCGCAATGGCGAGGTTCTCGGGAGCCTTTGCATTCAGTTTCTCCACCAGTTCGTATTTCTCGGGAGCCTCTGCGCCGTCGACATTGGTCCATGCGGCACAGTTGATGATACACTTTACATCTTTCTCCTTCACCATTTGACGGACATCCTCCAGATTGGTGATATCCAAATAAGTGTATCCTTCGCATACATCCGTAAAGATATACTTGTCGGAACTATGTTTTGAGACAATCTGAATCTCGTTTCCAAGCTGGCCGTTTGCTCCAGTGACTAAAATATTCATAGATTTGACTGAAATTTAAAACGTAAACGGAGTTTCAAAATCCTTGAAACCAGGATGATGTTTGTCTTTCTCCGACAATTCGATTTTGTTGGCCGGAATGGGCCATTCTATGTTCAGCGTAGGATCATCCCATGCCAGCGCGCCTTCCGATTCCGGATGATAGAATTCATCGCATTTATATTGGAAGAGTGCTGTCTCCGACAAGACGCAGAATCCGTGGGCGAACCCCTTGGGAACAAAAAACTGCCTGTGGTTATCGCCGGTAAGTTCAGCGACAACGTATTGTCCGAACGTAGGGCTCCCCTTGCGGATATCCACAGCCACGTCCATCACCCGGCCCTGAATGACCCGTACCAGTTTGCTCTGGGTAAAGGGCGGTTTCTGGAAATGCAGGCCTCTCACCACGCCGTAGTGGGAGAACGACTGATTGTCCTGACAGAAATCTATCTTTCCGATTTTTGCCTCGAAATCCCGTCGGGAATAACTTTCGTAGAAATAACCTCGGCTGTCGCCGAAAATCTTCGGCTCGATGACAAATACGCCGGGAATGGCAGTTTCTTTTATTTCCATGCGTTAATTTGACTATTTGACTATTGAACTATTGGACTGTTTGAAGACCCTCTCCCGTCCCCCTTAAAGGGGGGGAGGCCTCTTTTCCCTATCCATTTCTTCCACCATATGGTGAAGACAATTTGGATCTGCTGGTTGGATGAAGTTTCAAACACATCGGTTTTCTTGTCGGGAAAAATGTTGCCGAGGCCGAAATAGTAACGTCCTGAAAGCTGAAAACTCAGATGAGAGTTTACCATGAATTCATAACCCAGGCCAACCTGAATTCCATAGTCGAACTTGGAATGAACGGCCAAATCGTGCTGGAAACTTTCATAGTTCGCCGTCTCGCTGACTTCCAGACCGAAGTCGTCAGGCAGATTGGATTCGGTATTTTCCCACAGCATCGTACCGAACTTCGGCCCCAGGTCGACAGAAATTTCATGATGTTTTCCCAAATTGAAATAGATGTGGGCCAAAACCGGAATCTCCAAATAGGTGAGCGAACGCTGAAACTTATACTGCGGAAACAGTGCATAACGCTCGTCCCAACCGCGCCGGGTGAGCAGGAACTCCATCTGCAGACCGAAATATTTTTCTTCCACATAACGGGCTGCAATACCTGCTGTATATCCCATCGCCTGGTTCTGAGTGACTGTCGGTTTGAAAGTATAACTGCTCATTACAACTCCTCCGGTAACGCCCAAATCCAGATGACGCGCCACTCGGGGTTGGGCAATCATCTGGAGAGGCAGCAGCCACAGAAAGACTGCTGTCGGAATGAAACGCAGGATTATAGACTTAGCGGACCACATATTTCTCTATCTCCGTATTGGGATTGAAATGAACCAGGAAGAGTGCGCTGTTGATCCAGCCGCCCTGTTCTGTCCTTTCAAAATTTATCACATTCTGTAATGGATTTTCATTGCAGTGATGGGCGATGGTCTGGTCGAATGTCCATCCGCTCATATCAATGCGGGAAATGAAGAACTTGGCCAGATCATAACCCAGAAGTCCGTATTTCGGGAACAGATTCATCGGTTCCTTGCCGTACCAGTGTTTGAAGGTTTTGTAGAATTCCTCCACCTTCGGATCCAGGGGATTGGCATAGAACTTGGAGAACATCCATACATTCATGTCATAGTAATAGTTCATGAATTCCTCGGTGTACATCATCCATTCGGGATAACCCAGTATGGCCACCTGGTGGGCTGAGGTAGAATCGGTTTCTGCAAGAAGGTATTTCAGACAGGGGAACATCCTTCGCATCGATTCCTTGGTCGAACTCGTCGGGATGAGAAGCATCGGTTTATCGCCGATTTTGAGTTCGGCATCGAGGAAACTCAGACGAGCCGGATCGGCATACGTGAACTGGTGAAAGGCGATGCTGTCATCGGTCAGTTTTTCTTTCAACGCAGGAATCAGCGTTTCTTCTTTTCCGCGGGCCAACAGGCTGCTGTCGGTGAGGAAGATGATTTCGTGGTCGGCAAAACGGGACAAAATCTCGGCATTGAGCTGCCGGTAGAGCAATCCCTTTGAGGTATTCAACTGGAAAAGATGTGGTTCGTTCAACATCTCTTCGTTGAAAGCCAGCGGGCTTACTATATTCACACCGGTCTGACGACCATATTCGATATACGGCTGGGCATCTTTTGCCTCAAAGGGTGCAATCACCATATCGGCATGTTGGAAATTCGGATTAGCCAGGATGGATTCCGTCGATTCTGTGCCGATGTCGAAAGCACTCACCTCGATTTTCTGGCCCACTTGCAGTGCTTCATCGGCTGCCAGAAGTACGCCTTGATAGAATTCTACGCTTCTGCGCTGCTGTTTGTCTTCATTGCGTGACTGAGACTGCAGGTTGAAGGACATGACAACAGCAATGTGCACATAGCCATCGCGACGGTTATACTGGCCGGCGGGAAAAGGTTGCGTTTCAGGAAGGACAACGTCTTCCGAATCGGCTTCCTGTTGCTGCGATGCCGGTCCGGCTGATGTAACATCCTCCGGTGTAGGTGTGTAGACTTCAGTTGTATCCTGTTCCACCGGTAGCGGTTCGCCTTTCTTGCGGTCACGCAACCTGGTGAACTGAATTGCTCTCCGTTCTTTTTTATTATCTGCTTTACCATTGGATGCGGGGACAGCCGACGCGTCGGTCGTTACAACATTGGGGTCAACATCCGATGCGGGAATCTGGAGCAGCATGCCGGCCTTCAACCCGTCTTTGAGCATGGGATTGGCTGCAATCAGGGCCTCTTGCGACACCTGATATTTCTGTGAAAGACTATAGAGTGTCTCACCCGGCATTACCAGATGGGATTCTGCATAGGAAGTAAGCACTCCTCCCCAGAAGAGCGTTACAGCCGTCATTATGCTAATAATAATTTTCTGCATGGATTTATTTATAAATTTGGGTGCAAATATACTCAAAAAATACGGATTAAACAAACAAAGTGTGCCAAAATTAAGTTTGTTTAGTTACTTTTTCCCGTTTCTTTTGTTTCTTTGCCAGATTTTTATTATCTTCGCAGCGTTTTTGGTTCACTATTGAACCGCATTAAACTGAAAATTTGCATATGAGAATATTAGGAATCGAATCATCGTGCGACGATACATCGGCCGCCGTCATCGAAGACGGCTTTCTGCTCTCCAACGTCATTGCCTCCCAGGCTGTGCATGAGGCCTATGGCGGTGTAGTGCCCGAACTTGCTTCCCGCGCCCACCAGCAGAACATCGTACCCGTCGTTTCCGAAGCCATCAAACGTGCCGGGCTGAAGCCGTCCGACCTCGATGCCATCGCCTTTACGCGCGGTCCCGGTCTGATGGGCTCCCTCCTTGTGGGGCTGTCGTTTGCCAAAGGTCTCTCTTCAGCGCTTCATATCCCCATGATTGAAGTAAATCATCTCCAGGGACATGTGATGGCCCATTTCGTACAGGAAAAGGACGATCCGCACAAAGCTCCCGAATATCCGTTCCTCTGCCTTCTGGTATCGGGCGGCAACAGTCAGATTATCAGAGTCCTTGCCTACAACGACATGGAGGTTATTGGCCAGACGATTGACGATGCAGCCGGCGAGGCTTTCGACAAATGTGCCAAAGTGATGGGATTGGGATATCCCGGCGGGCCCGTTGTGGACCGTCTGGCCAAAGAAGGCAATCCCGACCGCTTCCAGTTTGCCAAGCCCCACATCCCCGGGCTTGACTACTCTTTCAGCGGTTTGAAGACTTCATTCCTCTACACGCTGAGGGATAATCTGAAGGAGAATCCCGATTTCATCGAGCAGAACAAAGCCGACCTCTGTGCTTCTCTCCAGAAGACAATTGTCGACATTCTCATGGACAAGGTACGCCGGGCCGTCAAAGAAACGGGCATCCGCGAAGTGGCTGTGGCTGGCGGAGTTTCTGCCAACAGCGGTGTGCGCGGAGCATTCGAGGACCACGCCAAACGTTACGGGTGGACAATCCATTTGCCCAAGTTGAAGTTCACCACCGACAATGCAGCCATGATTGCCATTGTGGGGCTCCACAAATTCCAGGACAAAGAATTCTGCACTTACGATGCTCCGGCGTTTGCCCGGGTGACTGATAAATTCTAACCGTTTATGAAATTATTACTCGTCCTGTCGGCTCTGATTTCAAGTCTGGCCATACCACTGTCCGCAAGTGACGAAGTCGTTGTTTGGGACACCGCTTATGTCGATGTACAAGGATATATTGACAACCGTTCCGATTCCGTCAAGAGCAGCGGACGCAGTTTCATCGGTCCCGGTCCTGTCACCGTGCATTTCGAAGCCGAGGCTCCCGACATCATGACCTATTTTGTATGGCAGATTGCCAACGACAACAGTTTCAGCGATGTTTCCGCCCAGTTCTACGAGTATGATATCGACTACACCTTCAACGAAACCGGCACCTATTACGCCCGGTTCATGACGGCCAATGCCGACAATACCGAAGAAACAACCAGTGAGGTCTACACCATTCAGATTACCGAATCTGAACTGCTGATTCCCAACGTGATTACTCCGAATTCACCTTCGGGTGCCAATCAGGTTTTCAAGGTGAAATACAAGTCCTTG